>JAILRK010000154.1 GCA_024698225.1 Oscillospiraceae bacterium
CAGCTTCTCCAGCGCGTCGCGCAGGTCGGGGTACTTGCTGCCGTCCTCGGTGTAAATGCCGCAGTAGACCATCGAGCGCACCTTGCGGTAGCCGGGCAGCGGCGCGGCGGCGGGGCGGTCCGCCTGCGTGACCGTGTCGCCGATTTGCGTGTCGTGCACGTCCTTGATGCTGGCGATGAACCAGCCCACCTTGCCGGCGTGCAGCGCGGGGGCGGATTCCAGCCCCAGCGGACGCATCAGGCCGCAGTCCAGCACCTGGAAGGTCGCGCCGGTCGCCATCATCTTCACGTGCATGCCGGGGCGCAGCGTGCCCTCCTTCAGCCGCAGATAGACGATCACGCCCTTGTACGCGTCGTAATAGCTGTCGAAAATCAGCGCGCGCAGCGGCGCGTCGGGGTCGCCGCTCGGCGCGGGCAGGTTGTGCACGATGTCCTCAAGCACGGCGTCGATGTTCAGCCCCAGCTTGGCGCTGATTTCCGGCGCGTCCTCGGCGGGGATGGCGAGGATGTTTTCAATCTCGTCCTTCACGCGCTTGGGGTCGGCGGCAGGCAGGTCGATTTTGTTGACGACGGGGCGAATCTCCAGGTCGTGCTCCATGGCGAGGTAGGTGTTCGCCAGCGTCTGCGCCTCGATGCCCTGCGAGGCGTCCACCACCAGAATCGCGCCCTCGCAGGCGGCGAGGGAGCGCGAGACCTCGTAGTTGAAGTCCACGTGGCCCGGCGTGTCGATGAGGTTGAGCGTGTAGGTTTCCCCGTCCGCCGCCTTGTAGTCAAAGGTGACGGCGCGCGCCTTGATGGTGATGCCGCGCTCGCGCTCAAGGTCCATGTTGTCGAGGATCTGGTCCTCCATCTCGCGCGCGCTGACCGCGTTGCACTTCTCCAGCAGGCGGTCCGCCAGCGTGGATTTGCCGTGGTCGATGTGCGCGATGATGCTGAAGTTGCGAATGTTTTTCTGATTCATGGCTTTTTTATCTTCCCAACAGTTGATTTGTCTTTTCTTCCGTGCCGTGCAGCACCTGCGTGAGGCTTTGCGTCAGGGCGGGGTACGCCTGCGCCAGCGCCGCCGCGTCCATGCCGGGCAGCGGCTTGTCCGCCGCGGCGCGCTGCTCCAGCGCCTGCGCGTACGCCACGCGCTCCAGGCGCATCTGCGCGTCCACCGCGTCCGTCGAAAACGCCGTGCTGTCCAGCGAGAAAAAGCGCTCCTGCGCGCCCGCCGTGCGGTGCAGCATGCGGTAGAGCTGGTAGAGCGCGCCGGAGAGATAGCCGCCCGCCGCGCCGATGGCCTCGCGCGAGCCGCTGCGCCCGAGCAGCTCGAACAGCAGGCTGGTGCTGTTGACGAGCAGCTTCTTCTGCAGCGTCGCCGCGATGCTGCCGCGCAGGCTGCCCTTCTCGTCGCTCGCGTCGTAGAGCTCGTCCGCGGTGATGACCGTGCCGTCGCGGTCCAGCGTGCGCCCGAGCAGATAGTCCGCGCTGACCTGATAGTAGTCGCAGGCGCGGCGCACAAAGGCAAGCCCCGGCTCGCGCACGCCCTTTTCATAGTGGCTCATCAGTGCCTGCGAGATGCCGAGGTCACGCGCCGCCTGGCGCTGGGAAACCCCCTTCTCCTGCCGCAGCAGGGCGAGGGTGCGGGAAAAGTCTGCATTTATCATAGGTGCCCTTCCTGTTCATCCCCGTTCCAACGCACAGCGCCCGGAACGGGGGACAATCTATTACGGTTTGTATTAGTATAAGCGCGCAAATACGATTTGTAAATACCTGCCGCACAAAAAATTGGCGAACGCGGGGAGGGAAACCGTCCTTCTGAAGAGCGTTGATATGCTCAGACGACTTGCGTTTCTTGCGTTTTATCAGAGTTTTTCTTAACTTGTTGTTTGCTTTCTTCACTTCTTGTGTTATACTACCGTCAAGGAGTTGATTTTTATGGTAGAAACTGAACTCAGGAAGTTGATTTCTCAAGTAGAAACGCGAAAAAGTGAAGAACAGGTTGTGGAAGTGAAGGCCGCGCATGAGGGTTGCCCGGAGAAACTCTACGATACCGTCTCCGCGTTCGCCAACCAAAACAGCGGCGGGACGCTGCTATTCGGGTTGGACGAACGGCGGGAGTTTGCGCGCGTGGGCGTCTATGACGCGCAGGATTTGCAAAAGAAAGTCATGGAGTACTGCGAGCAGATGACGCCGGTTGTGCGGCCCGTGTTCACGGTCACAGAAGAGGACGGTCTTGTGTTCGTCTCTGCAGAGATTCCGCCCGTGGACATTGCGGAGCGGCCCTGCTTCAAGACGGCAAAGGGGCGCTTGCAGGGCTCCTATGTCCGTGTAGGCGATGCCGACAAGCGAATGACCGAATACGAGGTCTACAGCTACGAGGCGTTCCGCAAAAAATACCGCGACGACGTCCGCCCCGTGGAGGGGCTGAGCGTCACCGCGCTGGACCGGAACAGGCTGGAGCAGTATCTTTTGCGCCGGAAGCTGGAGCGGCCAAACCTTGCGGCACTGCCGGTGGAGCAGCTCTATGAACTGACGGGCGTCACGCGAAACGGACGGCTGACGCTTGCGGCGCTGCTGCTGTTCGGCACCTATCCCCAGGCGTATTTCCCGCAGTTGAGCATCCTTGCCACCGCCGTGCCTGCGCCGGAGATGGGCATGCTGGACGCAAAGGGGAATCGCTTCACGGACAGCAAGCGCATCGAGGGACCGCTGCCGGAGATGCTGGACGGCGCGCTCGCCTTCGTGCGGAGCAATACGAGGGTTGCGACGCGGCTCGACCCGACGACCGGCGCGCGCATCGACGTGCCGCAATATCCGATGGACGCCGTGCGCGAAGCGGTCTTAAATGCCCTAATGCATCGGGATTACAGCTTCCACACGGAGGGGATGCCGATTCAGTTGATTCTTTATTCGGACCGCCTTGCGGTGCGGAATCCAGGCGGGCTGTACGGCAGGCTGACCGTCGATGAGCTCGGTTACGCGCAGCCGGACACGCGCAACCCCGTACTGGTCACGGCAATGGAGTCGCTGGGGCAGACAGAGAACCGCTATTCGGGGATACCGCGCATTCGGCGCGCAATGGCGGAGCTGGCCCTGCCGGAGCCGGTGTTCGTCGATTCGCGCGGGGAGTTTTCCGTCACGCTGTATCACAGCAAGGCGACCATGGAAGAAAGCGGCAAACCGGCGCCTGCGCCGGACGAAAGGGAACTGCTGGAATTCTGCAGAACGCCGCGCAGCCGCGCGGAAATCGTTGCGTATCTGGCGATTCCCTCGGCACAGTACGCGCTGCGGCGCTATCTTGACCCGCTGATTGCGGCGGGGGCAATCCGCCTCACGCTGCCGGATAAGCCGCGCAGCCCCAAGCAGAGGTATGAGACCGCACTTTGAGAGGACTCTTTGCCTGATTTGCGCGGTTCGCGCCTGACACGCAACGGCGGGGGCCGTGTGCTTCCCTTCTCAGGCGCTGCGCGCCAGATTCCCCGGAGGGGGAGCCAAGGGAAACGCGCCGACGCCCCGGAGGGGAGCGGCGAAAAAGGGGCAGGGAAGCTGCACGCGCAGGAAAACGGGACCGTCCGACGTGGGACGGTCCCGACTTGTTTTACGGTGGTTTTGCCGCAGTCCTGTCCTGTGCGTCCGACGCGCAGGTGCGCGCCGCGGCGGGGAAACGGCGTCAGGCCCGGGCGGGTACGAGCAGAACGGGGAGACCGACGGCGGGGTCGATGGAACGCGGGGTGCCGGTGAGCAGGAGGTCGGTTTCGGGGTTGGCGGCGGAGAGGTCCGCCGTGCCGTCCGCGCGCAGGGGGACGAAGCAGACGCCCGACGGCAGCAGGCGATAGGCAAGGGCGGCGACGTCGGGGCGCTCGTTCGGGAAGAGCCAGATGCGTCGCACGTTCTGCGAGGCGTCCGCGCCCGTCTGGATGCACAGCGTGCGGCGCAGTGCGGTGCGGAAGTCCCGGAACCCGCGAAAGCCGAGCTTGCGGCACATGCGCACCACCGTGGCGTTTGAGGTGAAGGACTCCCTTGCCACGCGCTCAAGCGACAGGTCGTCAACGCGGCTGCCCATATTCAGAATATAATTGGCGACGGAGCGCTCTGAGCTGGTCAGAGCGTCGGTAAACATCATTTTGCGAACGGTATCCATTGAATCTTCCCTCCCGTGTTCGTCTGCACGTTGCTGCTCAATATTTTTCGAAATGGTGGGTCCCCCCTTGCGTTTGCGCGTGTCAGTGCGGTATCATCCGACCAACAAATCCTGAGCCCGTGTATGGTCCGGCGCGATTCCTGTTATCGTATTCGAAACCAAAACGGAAAATTTTGGGGTAGTTGTGTAAATTTTTTATAAAACATGAAGGAGAGATTCAAATGACACACAGACGGACATGGAACCCCGTGCTCGCGCTCGTGCTTTGTCTGGC
>JAILRK010000172.1 GCA_024698225.1 Oscillospiraceae bacterium
ACGCCGTAGCCCTTGAGGTGCCATTTTTTCTTCTCGAAGTTCGCGGCAAGCGTCCTGCGTCCGAAGCCGGCGAGGATGATGTCCGTCACGGCGAACACGCCGATGAGCAGCACCGTGATGTCGAAGCCGGAGAGGAGCTGATAGTTGCCGAAGGTGTAGCGCACCTGCGCGTCAATGGGCGCCATGCCCACCATCGACAGCGCCAGACCAATCAGGCCCGCAATCAGGCCGTTGATCATGTCCTTGCCGGAGAGTGCGGCGATGATGGTCAGCGAGAACACCGCGACGCCGAAGTAATCCGCCGCACCGAAGAGCAGACAGACCCTGGCAAGCAGCGGGCTGATGAACGCCAGCGCGACGATGCCGATGACGGAGCCGATGAAGGAGTAGAGGATGCCGACGCCGAGCGCGCGGCCCGCCTCACCCTTCTCTGCCATCGGTCCGCCGTCGAACACGGTGGAGATGGAGGACGGCGTGCCGGGAATCTTGAGCAGGATGGCGGAAATCAGACCGCCGGAGATGCCGCCCATGTAAAGACCGACCAGCAGCGCGATGCCCTGCGTGGGCTCCATGCTGAAGGTCAGCGGCAGGAAGAGAACGACCGCCATCGTGGCGGACAGGCCGGGGACGGAGCCGAAGATGATGCCCAGAATCGTGCCGAACCAGATGAGGGCGAGGCACATGGGGTTGAATACGTTTGCCAGTGCGGTTACAACCATTATCTTACCCTCCTTCTTAGAAACCGAGAATGCCAACGGGCAGCGGCATGTGGATTGCGTAGACGAACAGCGCATCGACCGCCACGGGCAACGCCACGGCAATGACGGCGAACAGAATCGGATTGCGGTTCTTTTTCTCGCTCAGCAGAATCATCTGCACGAAAAGGTACAGCGCGCTGGAGACGATGAAGCCCACCGGCTCAAAGATGAGCATGTAGACGACCATCAGGCCGATGGTGCCGAAGCCGCCGAGCGCGTCCTGCGTGAACGCGATTTTCTGGTTTGCAGAGGGCTTTTTGTTCAGCAGCGTGAGAATCAGCTTGGCACCCGCGACGACGAGGATGCAGATGCCGAGGAAGGTCGGCACATAGGCGGAGCCTACGTCGGAGGCAATCTTGTGCGGAATATCGCGCGCCAGCACAATCATCCCCGCGCCGAACACCAGCATGATGACGGAGCAGATGATGTCGCGGACTTTGTTGGTCATAAATGTTCTCCTCTCTGATGATACACGGTCCGAAACGGCGCTCTGCCCGCGCCCGCGATACAGGGCGGCAGGCAGAGGCGTCCGGGTTCTGTCTGCGTTTGCCTGGTGGGACTCAGCCCGCGAGACCGGCCTTGAGGGACTCAACCTCGGCGGGGTCCTCAACGTTCATCGTGGCAGCGTCACGGAAGAGGGGCTTGGCGTAGTAGGTGGAGAGCACCTCGGCGAAGCTGGGGTCCTCCTCGACGACCTGGCGGCAGAGCTCGGCGAGCTTGTCCACGATGGCCTGGTCGGTGCCCTTGGGGAACTTGATTTCATACTTCTTCGCGGTGACGACCTGGTCATAGCCCTGCTCGGTGAAGGTCGGGTAGTCGATGCCGTCAACGCGCTCCTTGGACATGATGCCCAGGCAGATGAGGTCGCCGTTCTCAAGGTAGTCCTTCACGTTCATAAAGTTGGCGGCGAGGATGTCAACCTGACCGCCGAGCATGGCGGCGAGACGGTCGCCTGCGCTGGTGCCGACGTCGATGTTGTCGAAGGTCACGCCGGCCTGACGCTCGAGCATGGTGCCGACGTACTCGGTGGTGGAGCCGAACACGGTGGAGTAGCGGACGACGCCGGGGTTCGCCTTCGCGTCGGCGAGCATCTCCTCAAGGTTGGTCCAGCCGCGGCTGTAGTTCTTGTACTGGCCGTCCGGCGCAATCGCGACGAGGGCGTAGGTCTCGTCGATGGCGACGGTGCAGCAGTTGGCGAAGTCGGTGGTATAGCTGAAGTCCACGGTGCCGATGGCCTCCTGCACGAGGGACGCGCCGGTGTGGTTGAACAGCAGGGTCTGTCCGTCGGGCTTCTTGTTGAGCACGTCCATCGCTGCGACGACGCCGGAGCCGCCGGTCAGGTTGGTGACGACGAAGGTGCCGCCGGTCTTCTCCTGGATGCGCTGGAAGAGCTGACGGCAGTAGGTGTCGGTGTCGCCGCCGGCGCTGTAGGGAAGGGTGACGGTGATGGTGCCCTTCGGCCAGTCAACGTCGCCGGAGGACGCGCTGTCCGCGCCGGCCGCGGAGCTGTCGGTGGACGCGGGAGCGGGGGTGGTGGAGGAGCTGCTGCCGCCGCCGCAGGCGGTCAGCAGGGCGCAGGTCATAACCAGCGCGAGAACGAGTGCAAGATAACGCTTCATAGTGATTCTCCTTTTTCTTATTTTGTGGTTGCTTCTGTGATTTCCTGTTGTGCCCTATCATAGTCTGCTTTATGTTAAAAAGCAAACAATGAATTTTAAGGTTTTCCACAAAGGTTCTTTGTGAACTGCTGCCGGCTCAGTGCCATGCCTCCTCGCAGACGAGGCAGCCGTTGTCGACCACGGTCTTCTCGTACAGTGCAATGTGCTTGCTGCGGTCGGGAACCTGCCCTGCGGCATAGGTCGCCAGCGTCTTCTGCTCGCCTGCGAACTTGGGACCCACGGCCTCAAGCGCCTCTTTGGCGAAGTCGGGGCGGATGACCACCACGCCGTCCGGGTCGCCGACGATGATGTCGCCGGGGAACACAACCTGCCCGCAGCAGGCGATGGGAACGTTGATTTCGCCGGAGCCGATTTTCCACGGACCCTGCGGCGTGACGCCCTTGGCGTACACGGGGAATTCCAGCGCGTCCAGCGCGTCCGCATCGCGGATGCAGCCGTCGAGCACGAAGCCGGCGATGCCCTTGCTCTTGGCGTAGTTGAACATGATTTCGCCGCACAGGGCCCGGCTCATGCAGCCGCCGCCGTTGAGCACAATCCCGTCGCCCGGCTCCGCCATATCCATGGCGCGGTGCAGCAGCGCGTTGTCGCCTTCGGAGCAGTGGACGGTAATCGCCGTGCCGACCATGGAGGCGTTTTTCGTGTAGCAGCGCAGGTCGCCGTACATATTATACATGCGGTTCATCATGTCGGCGATGTTGCTGCTGGGAATGCCGCGGAATGCCTCGACCAGCGCGCGGTCGGGCCGATTGACCTTGGTGTAAATTCTCTTGCCGTAGGTGGTTTCCATATACCTTGAACCTCCTGTTGTCATTCTGTGTGCCTGTGGGACGTTTGGGGCTTGCTTTTTGGTTGCGCCTATCGTAATATAGCGGAAAGGAAAAAGCAAACAATGAATTTTTTTGTTTTCCACAACGATTCTTTGTGAAGGGGGACGGAGCATGGAACTCATCAGCCTGTACTATTTCA
>JAILRK010000223.1 GCA_024698225.1 Oscillospiraceae bacterium
CGCGCCACCGTGTCCGGTGTGCTGCGCGGGCTGCTGGCGGACGGCGTGCCGGTGAAGCGGGGCATGAAGTCCGGCGACGTCGACCCCCGCGGCGAGGCGGCGTACTGCCGCACGGCGTCGGACAAGGCGCTGGCCGTCGGCGGCGGCGTGCTGGAGGCGCTGCTGCATCTGAGGAGGGATAACGATGGAATCTGAGGTCAAGCTGACAAAACTGGCAAAGTGCGCCGGCTGCGGCGCGAAGGTGGGCGCGGGCGTGCTGGCACAGCTGCTCGGCGACATGAAGGTGCTGCGCGACGAGAACCTGCTCGTCGGCTACGACAAGAGCGACGACGCCAGCGTCTACCGCGTGACGGACGAGCTGGCGCTGGTGCAGACGGTGGACTTCTTCCCGCCCATCCACGACGACCCGTATATCTTCGGGCAGATTGCCGCGACGAACGCCCTGTCCGATGTGTACGCCATGGGCGGCGAGCCGAAGCTGGCGCTGAACATCATGGCGGTGCCGAAGGACATGCCGCCGGAGACGGTGCACGCGCTTCTGCGCGGCGGCTATGACAAGGCGTATGAGGCGGGCGTCATCATCACCGGCGGGCACAGCATTCTGGACGACGAGCCGAAGTACGGCCTTGCCGTCACCGGCTTCGTGCACCCGGACCGCGTGCTGACCAACAGCGGCGCACGCGCGGGCGACGTGCTGTTGCTCACCAAGCCGCTGGGCATCGGCGTGCTGACCACGGCGGCAAAGGCGGGGCTGACCTCGGAGGCGGGCATGGCGCTTGCCGTGCGCCTGATGACCACGCTCAACCGCGCCGCGCGCGACGCGATGGTCCGCCGCCGCGTCCACGCCTGCACGGACGTGACGGGCTTTTCGCTGCTGGGTCACGCCCTGGAGCTGGCGCAGGGCAGCGGCGTGGAGCTGCACCTGCACCCGGACGACATCGACCTCATCCCTGAGGCGGTGGAGCTGGCGCGCCTCGGTGTGCTGCCGGAGGGCATGTACCGCAACCGCGCCTTTGCCGAGCCGCAGGTCGACGCGGGCACGCTGGCGCTTGCGCGGCAGGACGTGCTCTACGACCCGCAGACCGCGGGCGGACTGCTGATGGCGGTGGACCCGGCGGACGCGGACGCGCTCTATGCGGACCTGCGCGCGGTCGTGCCCTCCGCCCAGCGCATCGGCACCGTAGAAACCTACCGCGGCGGAAAGCGCATCTTTCTGGAGTGAAGGGAAACGTGCCGCCTGAACGGATTTGCAGCGGAGGAACAAAACGGGGTTGACACGGCGGCTGACGCCACGTATACTGTTGGTGGGATATCCCACAAACCCGCATTGATATGGAAAGCGAGGCGAGTCCAATGGAGGCACCGACCAGAACGTATGATGCAAAGGTGGATTCCAAGCGGCGCATTACCCTGAGAAACGCCCGGTTTGAGTATTATAACGTCAAGGAGTATTCGGATGGCAGGGTCCTTCTGGAACCACGGGAGCTTGCCGTGCCGTTTTGCGTGTCCGAGCAGACGCTCGCTATGATGGACGCTGCGATGAAGAACCTGAGCGACGGCGCGGTGTCTGAGCCGGTCGATTTGTCCGAGTTCTGAGATACGCCATGGCCTGCAGCATTCGAATGGGCGTTCCGGAGATGGCGGAGCTGTGGAACGGACTGAGAGAGAAAAACCGAAACGGCACCGCCGGTAAGGACGAGCAGGCGACCTACAGAAAGCTCGGCAAGGCGCTCAGGCTCATCGCCGAGAATCCGCGTCATCCGGGACTGCAGACGCATGAGATTACGGCGCTGACAAGGCGCTATGGCGGCGTCAAAGTGTGGCAGTCCTATCTGGAAAACCACACGCCGCAGGCAGGACGCATCTTCTGGGTGTATGGTCCCGGTCAGAATGAAATTACGGTCATCGGCGTTGAGCCGCATCCCAACGACAAGGGCAACGCCTGCCGGAAGATTACGCTGTCCGATATGGAACGCGCAAAGGAGTAAGCAGAGCATACCGTCAGCGGCAGTTCCTCCCTGAAACGGGGGAGGCACTGCCGCTTTTTCCTTCGAACAGCAGGCGTCTTTGCAGAGTTCCTCTTGACAGGCGCATCGTGATATTTTACAATGAATAACGATACGAAAAAAGAAGGGAAGCGGTTCACAGATGTCCAGAAAAATCAATCCTCTGGTGCTGCTCAGCGGCGTGGTCGTCGGCGCGGCGGCGGTGCTGCTCACGGCGCTGGGCAACCCGGCGAACATGGGCTTTTGCATTGCCTGCTTCATCCGCGACATCGCGGGTGCGCTCAGGCTCCACAGCGCCGCGCCGGTGCAGTACTTCCGCCCCGAAATCGTCGGGCTGGTGCTCGGCGCAACGGTCATGGCACTGGTCTCCGGCGAGTTCCGGCCCAGGGCGGGCTCGTCCCCGGCGACGCGCTTTGTCGTCGGCGCCTTCGTCATGATTGGCGCGCTGGTGTTTCTCGGCTGCCCGCTGCGCATGGTCATCCGCATGGGCGGCGGCGACCTCAACGCCTTCGTGGGGCTGGCGGGCTTCTTCGTCGGCATCCTCATCGGCGTGTGGTTCCTGCGCAGAGGCTTCACGCTCCGCCGCAGCTATGAGGCGGCGCGGAGCGAGGGGCTTGCGCTGCCCGTGCTGCTGGCGCTGCTGTTCGTCCTGTTTCTCGCCGTGCCGGCGCTCTTTGCCTTCTCCGAGAGCGGGCCGGGCTCGAAGCACGCGGGCGTATTTGTTGCGCTGCTGGTCGCGGCGGTCGTGGGCGCGCTGGCGCAGAAGTCCAGGCTGTGCATGGTGGGCGGCATGCGCGACGCGGTGATGTTCCGCGATTTCAACCTGCTCTCCGGCTTCGGCGCCATCTTCGTCACGGTGTTGCTGGGGAACCTGCTGCTGGGCAATTTCCATGGCTTCTCCGCGCTCTCGCAGCCGGTCTCCCACTCCGCGTGGCTGTGGAACGGATTGGGCATGGTGCTGGTGGGCTGGGGCAGCGTCCTGCTCGGCGGCTGCCCGCTGCGCCAGCTGATTCTCACCGGCGAGGGCAACGGCGACGCCGCGGTGACGGTGCTGGGCATGCTGACGGGCGCGGCATTCGCACACAATTTCAAGCTCGCCGGCAGCGCGGACAGCGTTGTCGATGGCGTTTACAAGGTGGGCGGCATTGCCGCCACGGGTAAGACGGCGGTGTTCATCGGCTTTGCCGTGCTGCTGGTCGTCTCCGTCATGAACAGTACCATGCTGAAGAAGGGAGACTGAAGCGATGATTGACGCAAGAGGACAGAGCTGCCCCATACCCGTGGTGATGGTGCAGAACGAGGTCAAAAAGACCCACCCCGCGACGCTGCAGGTCAAGGTGGACGCGCGCGTGTGCGTGGAGAACATCACGCGCTACGCCGCCTCGCAGGGCTATGGCGTCGCCGTGGAGGAGGCGGGCGGCGAATTCACGCTGACGCTGACAAAGTAATACTGATTTCAAATCAAAATGATTGATTTGAAATCGCGCGTGCTTCGCACGCTCATGCCGCGCAGAGCGCGTCATGTCGTCTCATGCGATACCTACGCGCCTGCGGCGCTATCAAAATGCTTTTCAAGCATTT
>JAILRK010000026.1 GCA_024698225.1 Oscillospiraceae bacterium
GGCGCAGGACGGTGGACATGCTGCGCCGCGCAGGCCGTGTGTGAAGTCGGCGCGGGGACAGACAGGAATAAACAAAGGAGGAACTGTGATGAAACAACGAATCGCCGCCGCAGGGCTTGCCCTGCTGACCATCGTCTCGGGACTCTGCCTTGCGGGGCTCAAGGCCATCGACAAAAAGCTGGAGAAAAAGGAAGACAAATGACGCCGGCGGATGCGGACACAAAACATTTCGGAAATTGCAAAATAGTTCTTGACAAAACAGGGCGAGCCTGCTATAGTACTCTTTGTTCGCGGGCATAGCTCATCTGGTAGAGCGCCACCTTGCCAAGGTGGAGGTAGCGAGTTCGAGCCTCGTTGCCCGCTCCAAAAACAAAGAAGTCAGCCTGTGGCTGGCTTCTTTGTTTTTGGGTTATGAACCGTTGCGGCGGGCAGGGCTCCGCCGCGGCGATTTCCGCTGTGCGGCACATACGAAGGAGGGCTGTATGCCGAATTTACAGGACGAGATTTCACGCCGCAGGACCTTTGCCATCATCTCCCACCCGGACGCCGGTAAGACCACGCTGACGGAGAAGTTCCTGCTCTACGGCGGCGCCATTGCGCAGGCGGGCGAGGTCAAGGGCAAGCGCGCCCGCGCCGCCACCTCCGACTGGATGGAGATTGAGAAGCAGCGCGGCATTTCCGTTACGTCGTCCGTCATGCAGTTCCAGCACAACGGCTACTGCATCAACATCCTTGACACGCCGGGACACCAGGACTTCTCGGAGGACACCTACCGCACGCTCATGGCGGCGGACAGCGCGGTCATGGTCATCGACGGCGCGAAGGGCGTCGAGCCGCAGACGCGCAAGCTGTTCAGGGTCTGCGCGCTGCGCCACATCCCCATTTTCACCTTCATCAACAAGATGGACCGCGAGGCGCGCGACCCGCTGGAGCTGTGCGAGGAGGTCGAGCGCGAGCTGGGCATCGACACCTACGCCGTCAACTGGCCCATCGGCAGCGGCAAGAGCTTCCAGGGCGTCTATGACCGCGAGAAGCACTGCATCCTGCACTTCAGCGACGCGGGGCACGCGAAGAAGGCGGGCATCACCGAAATCGAGCTGGATGACCCGCTGCTTGCCGACATCCTCGGTCAGGCGCGCCGCGACGCGCTTGCCGATGAGATTGAGCTGCTCGGCGCGGGCCGTGACTTTGACCCCAGGGCGGTGCGCAACGGCACGCTTTCGCCGGTGTTCTTCGGCTCGGCGCTGACCAACTTCGGCGTGGAGCCCTTCCTTGAGCACTTCCTGGAGATGACCAGCGAGCCGCTCTCCCGCGAGAGCGACCAGGGCGAGGTGGACGTGTTCTCCCCGGACTTCTCCGCCTTTGTGTTCAAAATCCAGGCGAACATGAACAAGGCGCACCGCGACCGCCTTGCCTTCATGCGCATCTGCTCGGGCAAGTTCGAGCGTGACAGCGAGTATTACCACGTGCAGAGCGGCAAGAAAATGCGCCTCTCCCAGCCGCAGACCATGATGGCGGCGGAACGCGAGATTGTCGACACCGCCTATGCCGGCGACATCATCGGCGTGTTTGACCCCGGCCTCTTTGCCATCGGCGACACCATCACCGTCCCGGGGAAGAAATTCCGCTTCTCCGGCATCCCGACCTTCGAGCCGGAGCACTTCATGTCCGTCTCCCCGAAGGACACGATGAAGCGCAAGCAGTTCGTCAAGGGCATCACCCAGATTGCGCAGGAGGGCGCCATCCAGATTTTCAAGATTCCCGACAGCGGCTTTGAGGACGTGGTCGTCGGCGTGGTCGGCACGCTGCAGTTCGACGTGTTTGAATACCGCATGCGCGGCGAATACGGCGTGGAGCTGCGCATGAGCGGCCTGCCCTATGAGCATCTGCGCCTCATCGGCGCGTGCCCCTGCGACCCGAAGGAGCTGACCCTCTGCACAGGCTCCCGCGTGCTCGAGGACTTCCGCGGTCGCAAGCTCATCGCCTTCGGCGGCGAATGGTCCGTGGGCTTTCTCACCAAGCACAACCCCGGCCTTGAGCTGATTGACTGGCTGAGCGTATAAAAACCGGATAGGAACATAAAAAAGGAGGCTCGGTCGAGCCTCTTTTTTTATCCGCCGAAGCGCTCCCTGTCGCGCCGAATCTGCTTGGCGTAGCGCTCCTCCTCGGAGAAGATGCAGCCGCAGTACTTTTGCATGTAGAGTCCCAGCTCGCGCGCCTTGGCCTGACCGGCGCGGAAGCCCGGACGGAAATCGCGGTAGAGGAATGTCACGCCGTAGCGCTGCGCCATCGCCTCGCCGACCTGCTGCAGCAGCGCGTGGTTCTGGTACGGCGAAATCAACAGCGACGAGGTGAACGCGTGAAAGCCGTTTTCCGCGGCGTACTTCGCCGCCGTGCCGAGGCGGATTGTGTAGCAGTGCGCGCAGCGGTGGTCGATGTCGGCGGCGACGGCGCGCACGAAGTCGCGCAGCCCGTAGTCGTCGAGCACGCGCACCTCCATGTCCACGCTTGCGCCGTAGTCAACCAGGGTGTCGCGCCGCGCCTTGTATTCCTGATAGGGGTGGATGTTGGGGTTGAACCAAAGCGACGTCGGCTCGATGCCCTCCGCGCGCAGCGTGTCGATGCAGTACACCGAGCAGGGCGCGCAACAACTGTGCAGCAATACGCTTTCCATGAAAATCACCAGCTTTTTCCTTGATGCGGGCAGTATAGCACGCTTTTTCGCGCTTGACAAGCGCCGCGGCAAAACCGGATTGACCGGTTCGCTCCCGTCTGCGCTGGCTTCTGCGGCGTCCGTGCCGGTGCCGGGGCATCATAGACGCTTTCTATCAGCTCAAAAAAATCCGATATTGGACGAAAGGCGCCGCGTATAGTACACTGTAACCAGTCCAAAATCAATGGAAAAGGAGATTATGACAATGGCAAAAGAAATTACGCCCGAACAGATTGCAATGATTGATGAGATGGTCGTGAAGGCCCGCAAGGCTGCGAAGGTCATCGAGACCTATGACCAGGCCACCGTGGACCGCCTCTGCCAGGCTGTCTGTGCCGCCGTGTATCCGCTCAAGATTTGGGGCAACCTCTCTGACGAGGCCGTGGACGAGACCCGTCTTGGCGACAAAGTCACCAAGCGCAACAAGCGCAACAAGCTCAAGCTCATTCTGCGTGAGTGCCTGCGTCATCCCTCCGTCGGTGTCATCGAGACCATCCCCGAAAAGGGCCTTGTGAAGTATGCCAAGCCCGTCGGCGTCATCGGCGTTCTGGTTCCCACCACCAACCCCTGCCTCACCCCTGCCGGCCAGGCAATCTATGCCATCAAGGCGCGCGACGTCATCATCTGCTCCCCGCATCCGCGTGCGGCGAAGGTCACCGCAAAGTGCGTCAACCTCATGCGCGACGCGCTGCAGCGTGAGGGTGCCGACCCCGACATCATCCAGGTCATCACCGAGCCGAGCATTTCCGTTTCCCAGTACCTCATGACCAAGTGCGACCTCGTCATGGCGACCGGCGGCCGCCCGATGGTCCGCTCCGCCTACTCCTCCGGTGTCCCCGCCTACGGTTCCGGCGCCGGCAACGCCACCGTCATCGTGGACGAGACCGCCGGTCTCAAGCCCGAGTACATCAAGGAAGCGGCGATGAACACCCGCATCTCCAAGTGCTCCGACTTCGGCTCCGGCTGCTCCTGCGACGGCAACCTCGTCGTCCATGAGTCCGTCTACGACGATTTCGTCAAGGCGCTCGTCGAAGAGGGCGCGTACCTCGCCAACGCCGACGAGGCCGAGAAGATCAAGCTCGTCATGTGGGACGAGACCGGTCACCGTCTGCCCGACACCGTCGCCATCAGCCCGCAGGCGCTGGCCAAGAAGGCCGGCTTCGAGATTCCCGCGGACCGCAAGTTCATCGCTGTCACCGGCGGCGGCATGGAAGGCATCGGCAAGCAGCACTTCTTCTCCAGCGAGAAGCTCACCACCCTGCTGACCCTCTTCAAGTATGAGGGCGAGTTCGAGAACGCGCTCGACATGATGCGTGCCATCTTCGAGGTCGGCGGCAAGGGCCACTCCTGCGGCCTGTACTCCTGGAGCGACGACCACATCAATCGCCTCGGCATGGCGGCGCCCGTCTCCCGCTGCATGATTCGCCAGCCGAACAACCGTGGCAACTCCGGCTCCGCTTGGAACGGCATGCCCCCGACGTCCTCCATGGGCTGCGGCACCTGGGGCGGCAACATCGTCAGCGAGAACATCACGCTCAAGCACTATATGAACACCACCTGGGTCGCCCGTCCGATCCTGATGGATATGCCCTCGAACGAGGCGCTGTTCGGCGAGTTCTACGCGCCGGACATGGACGAGGAATAAGGCGAAAACAAAACGGTTTCCGGGAACGGCGCGGCTGTCGGCCGCGCCGTTCCGCTTTTCCGGCAAAAAAACATCGCGCGGCGGGTTTTCATTTGCGGCAAGTCGTGGTAAAATGGAAAACGCCCCCGAAAAACGCAAGGAAAGGTGGACAAAAACATGAAAAAGGTCGCTATTCTCGAATCCCTCGGCATCCCCGCCGAAGAGCTCGACGCCCTCAAGGCGCCGTTTGCGGGCGAAGTAGAGTTCGCGGACTATCCCAAAACGACGGACATTCCCGCGCTGATCGGCGAGGCGAAGGACGCGGACGCCGTCGTCATCGCCAATATGCCCTTCCCGGGCGAGGTCGTCGAAGCCTGCGACAGGCTGCAATTCATCGACGTCGCGTTCACCGGCGTGGATCATGTGGGGCTCGACGCCGCAAAGGCAAAGGGCGTCAAGGTCTCCAATGCGTCCGGCTACTCCAACGAGGCGGTGGCGGAGCTGGTGGTCGGCATGGCGATCTCCCTGCTGCGGCACATCCCCGAAACGCAGGCGCGCGTGCGCGACGGCGGCACGAAGGACGGTCTGGTCGGCTGCGAGCTCAAGGGCAAGACCGTGGGCATCATCGGCTACGGCAAGATCGGCAGCCGCACCGGCGAGCTGCTGCACGCCTTCGGCTGCCCCATTCTGGCGCAGAGCCGGAGCATCCACCCGGAGTACCCCGATTTTGTGGAGCAGGTATCGCAGGAGGAGCTGCTGCGCCGCAGCGACATCGTGGTGCTGCACTGCCCGCTGAACGATTCGACCCGCGGCATGATCGACTATGAAAAGCTCCGCCTGATGAAGCCCTCCGCCGTGCTCATCAACGTCGCCCGCGGTCCCGTGACGAACGAGGACGACCTCGCCCGCGCGCTCCGCGAGGGCGTGATCGCCGGCGCCGCGGTGGACGTCTTCACAAAGGAACCGCCGCTGCCCCCGGACACGCAGATGCTGTTCGCGCCGAACACCCTGCTGACGCCGCATATCGCCTTTGCGAGCAAGGAATCCATGACGCTGCGCGCGCAGATCGTCTTCGACAACCTGCGCGCCTGGCTGGACGGCGGGCAGAAGAACGTCGTGCTCTGACCCTTTCCCGACAAACGCGCGGAGGCGCTTCCGTTTGGAAGCGCCTCCGCGTTTTTCTCTTTACAGCAGCAGCATCAGCACCGGGATCACGAGGAAGCTCGCGAGCGTCGAGAGCGCCGCGCCCTTCGCTGCAAGCTGCTCGTCCGCGCCGTACTGCGACGCGGCGACGACGGTCTGCGTCACCACCGGCATCGCCGCCTCCACGATGAAGGTGCTCCGCGCGAGGCCCGAAATGCCGAAGGCGGCGCAGACCAGCACGAAGGAGGCGGGCGCGAGCAGGAAGCGGAAGCCCATCGCGATCACAAGCGTCCGGTCGAGGCGCAGGCTTTTGAGCCCGATCTCCCAGATGATATAGCCCGTCAGCAGCAGCGCGACTGGCGAGACGATGTTGCTCATATAGCGCATATACGACGCGAGGAAGGACGGCAGCCGCACGTCCAGCAGCACCACCAGAAAGCCCGCCGCAACGCCCAGCACCGTCGGCGAGGTGAGGAAACGCAGCACGCTCCGCCACGAGGCGCCCTCGCTCTCCCCCGACCAGCGGATCAGCGCCATCGCCACCGTCTGCGTGAAGCAGGTGTTGCCGAGGTAGAAGAGCATCACATAGGGGACGCAGGGCTCCCCGAACAGCTCGACGCACATCGCGTAGCCGATGAACATCGCGTTGGAAAGGCTGCACATCACCATGAACACGCCGACCTGCCTGCGCGGCAGCTTCAGCGCCCGGGCAAGCAGAAACGAGAGAACGAAGCTGAGCGCGTTGCACAGAAACGGCACCGCCAGCAGCCGCAGCGAGTCCGTCAGCATCTCGCGCGTCAGGTTTTCGCGCAGGCCGCTCACGCAGGTGCAGGGCACGACGATCGTCAGCAGGAACTTGCTGAGGAACGCCTTGGTCTCCGCCTTCATCCAGCCCTTCGCGCCGCAGAGATACCCCGTCGCCGTCAGCAGCAGGATGATCGTCACCGACTGCACCGAATTGAGAAAGCTTTCCAACCGCCCACCCCCTACTTGCTGACCAGCAGCTTTTTCATCGCGCGCTCCAGCCCCGCCACCGACAGCGGGTACATATCCACGACCCGCGCGATCTTGCCGTAGCTCTCGCCCCATAGCCCGCCCATCACGGGCGCGTCCTCCGGGTTGAGCCAGACGAGGTGCGGGTACTGCTCGCGGAACCGCTTCAGATAGTCCATGCCGGAATACTTTTCCTCGTTCGTGCGCCAGTCGAAGCATTTTTCCAGCAGCTCGTACATATCCATCATCGCGTCGCCGACGAAAATGACCTTGTACTCGCCGCCATAGTTCTTGAGCACCCATTCCGTCGCGACCGAGTGCTCCCGCCGCATCTGCGGCTGGGTATAGAGCGACGGCGCGATGCAGTTGTGAAAGTAATAGACGTGCAGCTCCTTGAACTGATTGTCGCGCTGCGCCGCCTGAAAGAGCATCGAGCAGAGATTGGCGTAATACTCCATCGAGCCGCCCGAGTCCATCAGCATCAGCACCTTGACCGTGTTCTTGCGCGGGCGGCGGTAGCGCACGTCGAGCACGCCGCCCTTGTCGCCCGTGGCGCGGACGGTCTCGTCCACGTCGAGCTCGGTCTTCTCGCCCTGTGCGCGCGAGGAATACTGCCGCAGCAAGCGGAACGCCATCTGGAACTGGCGGATGTCGAGCGTGTTGTCCTTTCGGAAGTCGCGGTAATGCCGCTCCCCCGCCACCTTGAACGCGCGGCGCCAGCGTCCCTGCCCGCCGACGCGCAGGCCCTCGGGCGTGTGCCCGCTGTGGCCGAACTCGGTGTAGCCCTGCGTGCCGATCCAGTAGTCGCCGCCGTTGTGCTCCTCCTTCTGCTCGCGCAGGCGCTCCTCGAACTTCTTCAGGATCTCCTCGACGCTCTTGCTCTCATAGTCCGCCGCGTTCAGGAACGCGCGGAACTCGCGCATGACGTCCTCGGGCTTCCTGAGCCAGCGCATCAGCTCCTCGGGCAGCTTGTCCTCCGGAAAGGGCACGCCGTCGAAGTATTCGAGGAACGCGCCGTCGAAGCGGTCGTAGTCCGCCTCGCTGTGGACGAGCACGGCGCGGCAGAGCTCGTAAAACCCCGTCAGCGAGCAGCGGTGCAGGCCGAGGACGAGCGCCTCGGTGAGCGTCATCCACTCGCTGAGCGTCACACGGAGGCCGCGGGCGCGCAGCAGGTAAAAAAAGCCGACGAACATTACCGCTGCAACCGCCGCTCCATGGCGGCGACGTCCTTGTCCTTCTTGAGCAGCACGCCCGCGAACGGGATCTCCTTGCGGATGCGGTCCGGGTCGACGCCGCCGAGCTCCAGCGCGCGGATCCAGTCCACCAGCTCGCTCGTGGAGGGCTTTTTCTCGATGGAGTCGATGGAGCGCAGGAAGTAGAACGCCTCCATCGCCTGACGCAGCAGCGTCTCGTCGAGCCTGTCAAAGTGGACGCGGACGATCCTCTCCATCTGCTCGGGGTCGGGGAAGGCGATGTAGTGGAAGATGCAGCGGCGCAAAAACGCGTCGGGCAGCTCCTTCTCCGCGTTTGATGTGATGATGACGATGGGGCGGTGCTTTGCCTTCACCGTCTCCTTCGTCTCGGGGATATAGAACTCCATGCGGTCGAGCTCCCAGAGGAGGTCGTTCGGGAATTCGAGATCCGCCTTGTCGATCTCGTCGATCAGCAGCACGACCTGCTCGGGCGAGGAAAACGCCTCGCCAAGCTTGCCGAGCTTGATGTATTTTGCGATGTCGTCCACGCCCGCGTTGCCGAACTGGCTGTCGTAAAGCCGCTGCACCACGTCGTAGACGTACAGGCCGTCCTGCGCCTTCGTGGTGGACTTGACGCTCCAGATGATGAGCTGCTTCCCCAGCGCCTCCGCGACCGCCGAGGCGAGCATGGTCTTGCCCGTGCCGGGCTCGCCCTTGACGAGCAGCGGCTTTTGCAGCGCGTTCGCAATATTCACCGCGCCCAGCAGCTCCGGCGAGGCGACGTAGTTTTTCGTTCCCTGAAAGGTCGTATCCACAGCGATTTCCTCCCGCTTTTTGTTGCACCACCGATTATACTATGGACGCGCGCATATTTCAACTTTTGGAATTGACTGACGCTGTTTTTTTTGGTATTCTGACGGTAACGTACAAACGGTTCATTCCACGCAAATGCTGATGGAGGGATAATTATGGCGGAAACCTACAAGAAGGACTACCTCGCCCAGATGATCCTGGGCAAGCTTCAGCGCAATTTCGGGCGCACGGCGGAACAGGCGACCAAGGAGCATATGTTCAAGGCCTGCGCGATGGTGATCCGCGACATCATGAACGCCAACAACATCGCCACCGACCGGCTCGTGCAGCTCGGTCAGCAGCGGCAGGTACACTACCTCTCCATGGAGTTCCTCATGGGCCGGTCGCTGGAGAAGAACGCCTTCAACCTCGGCGTGATCGAGCCGCTGAAGGAGGCGATCCGGTTCCTCGGCTTCGACCCCGCCGAGATCTTCGAGGCGGAGCCGGACGCGGGCCTCGGCAACGGCGGCCTCGGCCGTCTCGCCGCCTGCTATCTGGAGGCGATGACGACGCTGGAGATCCCCGCCACGGGCTATTCCATCTGCTATGAGCTGGGCATCTTCAAGCAGAAGATCGTCGACGGACAGCAGGTGGAGCTTGCGGACAACTGGCTCGAGCTCGGCGACTCGTGGCTCATCACGAAGCCGGACGAAACCGAGGAGGTCAAGTTCGGCGGCCACATCATCGACCACTGGGAGAACAACATCAACCACCCGGAGCACGTCGGCTATACCAGCATACTCGCCGTGCCGCGGGACATGATCATCGCCGGCTACAACACCGAGCACACCAACGCCCTGCGCCTGTGGGACGCGAAGTCCCCGATGCCGGTGGATATGTCGCTCTATTCCTCGGGCGAATACCTCAAGGCGGTGGAGCAGCAGGCGATGGCGGAGGTCGTCGCCAAGGTGCTCTACCCCGACGACAACCACTACGAGGGCAAGTCCCTGCGCCTGCGCCAGCAGTATTTCTTCGTCTCCGCGACGATCCAGTCCATCACGCGCAAGCACCGCGCGCAGTACGGGACGCTTAAAAACTTCCACGAAAAGCACGTCATCCAGATCAACGACACGCATCCGACGCTCGTCATCCCCGAGCTGATGCGCATCCTCCTCGACGAGGAGGGCTACGACTGGGACGAGGCGTGGAACATCGTCCGCCAGACGGTCGCCTACACCAACCACACCGTGCTCGCCGAGGCGCTGGAGCGCTGGCCGCAGGAGCTGTTTGAAACGCTGCTGCCGCGCATCTGGGGCATCGTGAGGGAGATCGCGCGCCGCTACCAGATCGAGCTGGAGACCCACTTCGGCCTGGGGGACGGCAGGGTCGCGCGCATGGCGATCATCTGGGACAACGAGGTGCGTATGGCGAACCTGTGCATCTGCGCCTGCTTCGCCGTCAACGGCGTGAGCGCGCTGCACTCCGACATCCTCCGGCACGACGTCTTCGTCGACGCCTGCCACCTCGACCCCGACAAGTTCAAAAACGTCACCAACGGCATCGACCACCGGCGCTGGCTCGCGGAGGTCAACCCGCGGCTTGACGCCCTCATCCGCGACTGCACGGGC
>JAILRK010000027.1 GCA_024698225.1 Oscillospiraceae bacterium
TGGGAGAACAGGTGCAGCATGTATGTGGATGCGTAGCGCCCGGACAGGGGGGATTCATAGCGTTCGTACATCGTCTCACCTCACAATGCAGGCCTCGCGCGCCGCGCCGACGGAGACGTAGGCGATGCGGCAGCCGACGCTGCGTTCAATCAGCTCCACGTAGGCCTTGGCGGCGTCCGGCAGCGCATCCCAGGAGCGCACGCCGGAGATGTCGCAGTGCCAGCCGTCCACATAGGTAATAACAGGCTCTGCGGCGGCAAGCGCGGCAGGGAAGGGGAAGTCGTCAGTCACCGCGCCGCCGAGCGCGTACTGCGTGCAGACGGGAATCCGGTCCAGATAGCTCAGCACGTCCAGCTTGGTGAGCGCAAGCGCGGTCGCGCCCTGCATGCGCACGCCGTAGCGCGTCGCCACAAGGTCGATGGGTCCCACGCGCCGCGGCCTGCCGGTCTTTGCGCCGTACTCCGCGCCCGCTTCGCGCAGGGCGTCCGCCTCCGCTCCGAACTGCTCGCAGACGAAGGGACCCTCGCCCACGCAGGTGGAATACGCCTTGACCACGCCGATGACCTCGTCCACGCGTGCCCAGGGCATTCCGGCGCCCACCGGTGCGTAGGCGGCAATGGCGTTGGACGAGGTCGTGTAGGGAACGATGCCGTAGTCCAGGTCGCGCAGCGCGCCGAGCTGCGCTTCAAACAGGATGCGTTTGTGCGCCTGCTCCGCCTCCCACAGAAGCGCCGTGGTGTCGCAGAGAAAGGGCTTGAGGCGCTCGCCGTAGCAGCGCAGGTTGTCCATGACCTCGTCCGGCGTATAGGTTTTTGCGCCGTATACGCCCTTGAGAACCAGGTTTTTCCACTCCGTCAGCTCCCTGACGTGGGCCTCCAGCAGCTCCGGATACAGCAGCTCTCCCGCGAGAATCGTTTTTTTCTGGTATTTGTCGGAGTAAAACGGCGCAATGCCCTGCTTGGTCGAGCCGTATTGTCTGTCGCCCAGGCGCGCTTCCTCCAGAGCGTCGAGCGCGCGGTGCCAGGGCAGCAGCAGCGAGGCGCGGGTGCTGAGCTTCAGGTTCTCCGGCGTGACGGAAACGCCCGCCGCGCGCAGCGCCTCGATTTCGGTCCAGAGGTTTTCGAGGTCCAGCGCCACGCCGTTGCCCAGCACGTTGACGACGCCCTTGCGGAAAATGCCGGAGGGCAGCAGGTGCAGCGCGAACTTCCCGTGCGCATTGACCACGGTGTGTCCGGCGTTGCCGCCGCCCTGGTAGCGGATGACGTAGTCGAAGCGCTCCGTCAGCAGGTCGACCATGCGGCCTTTGCCCTCGTCGCCCCAGTTGATGCCTACGATTGCCGTGTTTGCCATGTCAGCCTCCTCACTGTCCGCTTGCGCCGTAGTTGGACAGCACGCGCGCAGACGGGTCGTCCACGTCGCAGCCCTGCCAGCTTTTGTTCGGCATCCAGAAGTCCGGAATCATCTCCGCCTGACCGGGATAGTATTTCTCGAACAGCTCGCGGTAGAGCAGCGATTCCTTTGTGAAGGGCATTGCGTGCGCATAGCGCACGCGGCGCAGTTGGTATTCCTCATCGGTATATTGGGTCTGCGCGTATGCCTTCAGGTCATCCACCATCGAGTGTCCGACCGCGTCGGAGAACGCCGCCTTCTCGCGCCAGAGGATGTCCTCGGGCAGGAGCTTGTCCGCCTCAAAGGCGTGGCGCAGCAAGTACTTGCCCTTGCCATAGCTGTTGCGTTTGAGCGCCGGGTCGACCGCCATGACGTAGCGCACGAAGTCGAGGTCGCCGAAGGGCACGCGCGCCTCCAGCGAGTTGACGGAGATGCAGCGGTCGGCGCGCAGCACGTCGTAGCAGTAGAGCTCGCGCAGGCGCTTTTGCGCCTCCTGCTGAAACGCCTCTGCCGAGGGCGCAAAGTCCGTGTACTTATAGCCGAAGAGCTCATCGCTGATTTCGCCGGTCAGCAGCACGCGGATGTCCGTCTGCTCGTGGATTGCCTTGCACACGAGGTACATGCCGATGGAGGCGCGGATGGTCGTGATGTCGTAGGTGCCCAGCAACGCGACCACCGGCTCCAGCGCGGCAAGCACGTCGTCCTTCGTGATGATGACCTCTGTGTGCTCGCTGCCGATGTATGCCGCAACCTCACGGGCGTACTTGAGGTCGATGGCGTCCACGTCCATGCCGATGGCAAAGGTGCGGATGGGCGTTTTGCTCTCGCGCGCGGCAATGGCGCAGACCAACGAGGAGTCCAGTCCGCCGGAGAGCAGGAAGCCGACCTTTGCGTCCGAAACCAGGCGCTTGCGCACGCCCGCAATCAGTTTGTCGTGGATGGTTTTGCACACGGTTTCCAAATCGTCCCGGCAGGGCTCGGACACGGCGGCAATGTCCTCATAGCAGACGAATTTGCCGCCCATCCAGTAGTGTCCCGGCGGGAAGGGCAGGATGACGCTGCACAGGCCGACCAGGTTCTTTGCCTCGCTGGCGAAGAGAATCGAGCCCTTCTCGTCGTAGCCGTAGAATAGCGGGCGGATGCCGATGGGGTCTCTTGCGGCGATGAACTCCTTCGTCCTGCCGTCATAGAGAATCATCGCAAACTCCGCGTCGAGCATCGGGAACATGTCAACGCCGTGCTCAAACCACAGCGGCAGGATGATTTCGCAGTCCGAGCCGCTGACGAAGGAATAGCCTTTTTCGATGAGCGCCTGCTTCATCGCGGCAAAGCCGTACAGCTCGCCGTTGCAGACGACGTAGCTGCCATCCCGCTCAAAGGGCTGCATCCCCTCGGGATGCATGCCCATGATGGCAAGGCGGTGGAAGCCCAGCAGACCGCCTCCGGTGTTTACGACGGCGCTGGCGTCAGGACCGCGGGAAGCGGTGCGCGCAAAGCCCGCCTGAAAGAGCTCCTGCGAAGCCTGAGCGTCGCAGTACCCCATAATGGAACACATGGTATTTCCTCCTTCACAGTATCGCTGGGTGCGAATGCGTCGTTTCGGTTTCGTGTCAGCGCACGCTGAACAGCAGCGCGCCGTAGGTCGGGAACGGCCAGTACGACTGCGCGGTGAGGGTCTCCGCCTCGTCGCAGACCGCGCGCAGCTCCGCCATGCGCGGCAGCACGATGTCCCGGATGGTGAACGCCTCGTTGACGGATTCGGCGGTCTCACGCACGGCAATCATGGCGCGCTCCAGCGCAGCCGTCTTGTCCGCGATGCAGTCCGTCAGGCGGGAGAGCTGCTCCACCAGCTTCGCCTCATAGGAGCACGCGAGCTCCGGCACGAGCGAGCGCTTCTTTCCGGCGCTTTCCGCCGTTGCGGCGGTAAAGGCATTCACGGCGGGCAAAATCTCCTGGCGCGCCATGTCCGTCATGGTGGCGGCCTCAATCATGATGGCCTTGCTGTAGTTCTCAAGCATAATCTCGTAACGGGAGTGAAGCTCGCCCTCGCTGAAGACCTTGTGCCGCGTCAGCAGCTCCACGTTTTTCTTTTTGATGAGGTGGGGGATGCAGTCGGGCGTGGTGCGCAGCTCGGAGAGCCCGCGCTTGTCCACCGCCTCGCGAATCCATGCCTCGTCATAGCCGTTGCCGTTGAAGATGATGCGCTTGTGCGCCGTGATGGCGCGCTGGATGAGCGCGTGCAGTGCGCTGTTGAAGTCCTCCGCGCCCTCCAGCTCGTCGGCGTACTGGCGCAGAGACTCTGCCACTGCCGTGTTGAGGATGGTGTTCACCGTCGCGATGGACTGGGAGGAGCCCACCATGCGGAACTCAAACTTGTTGCCCGTGAAGGCAAAGGGAGAGGTGCGGTTCCGGTCCGTCATGTCGCGGGCAAAGCGCGGCAGCGCGTGCACGCCCAGCTTCACCACGGTCTTCTCCGCTGCGCTGTACGGGGTGTCGGTCTCCAGCGCCTCGAGAATGGCGGTCAGCTCATCGCCAAGGAAGATGGATACCACGGCAGGCGGCGCTTCGTTGCCGCCGAGCCGGTGGTCGTTGCCCGCCGTTGCAACAGAGGTACGCAGCAGCTCCTGGTACTCGTCCACCGCCTGCACCACCGCCACAAGGAACAGCAGGAACTGCGCGTTCTCGTGCGGGGTTTCGCCGGGGGAGAGCAGGTTCACGCCGGTGTCCGTGGCAATGGACCAGTTGTTGTGCTTGCCCGAGCCGTTGACGCCGGCAAAGGGCTTTTCATGCAGCAGGCAGACCAGACCGTGCTTTGCCGCGACCTTCTGCATGATCTCCATCGTGAGCTGGTTCTGGTCGGTGGCAAGGTTGGTCGTGGTGTAGATTGGCGCCAACTCATGCTGCGCGGGCGCAACCTCGTTGTGCTCGGTCTTGGCATAGATGCCGAGCTTCCACAGCTCCTCGTTCAGCTCGTCCATATACGCCTGCACGCGCGGCTTGATGGTGCCGAAGTAATGGTCGTCCAGCTCCTGACCCTTGGGCGGCTTTGCGCCGAAGAGCGTCCGCCCGGTGTAAAGCAGGTCACGCCGCTTTTCGTACACGGACTTGTCGATGAGAAAGTACTCCTGCTCCGGACCGACGGAGGTGGTGACGTGGCTGACGCGCTCATTGCCGAAGAGCTTCAGCACGCGCATGGCCTGCTTGTTGATGGCCTCCATGGAGCGCAGCAGCGGCGTCTTCTGGTCGAGCGCCTGACCGCCATAGGCGCAGAACGCCGTGGGGATGCAGAGCGTTTTGCCCTTGATAAAGGCATAGGAGGTCGGGTCCCACGCGGTGTAACCGCGCGCTTCAAAGGTGGCGCGCAGTCCGCCGGAGGGGAAGCTGGAGGCATCCGGCTCACCCTGAATCAACTCCTTGCCGGAGAACTCCATCAGCACGCCGCCGTCGGGCGCAGGGGAAATGAAGCTGTCGTGCTTTTCGGCTGTGATGTCGGTCATGGGCTGGAACCAGTGCGTGAAGTGCGTCGCACCCTGCTCCAGCGCCCAGACGCGCATCGCCTCCGCCACCGCGTCGGCAACGCTGGCGTCCAGCCGCTCGCCGCGGCGGATGGTCTGCTTGAGGGAGTGGTATACATTCGCGGAAAGGCGCGCCTTCATTACACGCTCGTCAAACACAAGACTGCCGAAATACGCCGGGACTGTCGTCATACAGAACACCCTTTCGTTGTGAAAATAAAAGAAAAGGCGTCTCAGAGAGTGCAGAAAACTCTCTGAGACGCCTTTGTCTCAACACAAGCAGTATAAAACAGGACGGGGCTGAAATCAATCGTTATAATCAACCAAATTCGTATTTTTCATCATGCAAAAAATCGTCGCTCTGCACGGGACGCATCAATTGAAGCGGACGACGGTATGTGCCAGCCGGTAAAAAAGCCTCACGTTGGTCGTGCCGAGGCTGCCCGGAAGGCTAATCAGCCTCAGCGGCGTTTGATTGCGAAAATGGTCCGCCCACCTGGAATCGAAGGCGCGGCAGCGCTCCCACATCTGCTCGATGTCCCGGTCGGAGCGCTCCGTCCGGTTGAGCCGGGCGTGCAGAATCGCGATGCCGAACATGATAAACAGCTCGTGTTTCAGGTAGTTCCGTTTGCGCTTGTCCCCGACGTCATCGAGATGGACGGTGCGGAAACACAGCTCCGTTGCACGAATCTGGTGGGAATAGCGCTGCTTCATCACACTTTCCTGTACGGACTGACCCTCCCGCCCAATGAAATAGCGGTAGAGGTCGGTGTTCAGGTAGTACATCCGCTCCACGGCCTGCAAATTGCCGTAGACCATATAATTGTCCTCATAGAAGCAGTGCTTCGGCATCTCAAGCCTCGTTTTGCGCAGCATCTCCGTGCGGAAGGTGCAGCAGTGCACCATCAGAATCTGATCCACGCGAAACGGCCTGGTTTCCGCCCAGGAAAAGACCCTGCCCTCAGGCAGCGCGTTGGAGAAATTGATGGAGCGGTCGCCCTTTCCGTCGGCGTGCTCGTAGTGGTAGTTGGTGACGAACAGGTCCACGCCGCCCCGGTGCTCGCAGTCCTCTAAAACGTCCAGAAAGTGAGGGAAGTCATCACTGAGCCAGTCGTCGCTGTCCACGGTTTTGAAATACCTTCCCGTGGCATGCCGAAGCCCCTGGTTGATGCCCTCGCCGTGTCCGCCGTTTTCCTGATGAACGACCCGGACGACGTCCGGATACCGCTCGGCATAGGCGTCGGCAATCGCGCCGGTGCGGTCCGTTGAACCGTCGTCAATGATGATAATCTCGACGCGGTCCCCGCCCGGGAGCAGGCTTTGAAGGCAGGTTTCCATATAGTCCTGGGAGTTGTAGCAGGGCACGGTTACGGTCAGCAGCTTCATGTCAGTTCGGACTCCTTTGTTCCTCAGAATGTGCAAGTGCAAGCGCGCGGGCAATCACCGCGTCCATGTCGTAGTAGCGGTATTCGCCCAGCCGCCCGCCGAAGAGCACGCGGGTTTCCCTTTGCGCAAGGCGTTCGTAGCGCTCGTACAGGCACCGGTTCGCCTCGTCGTTTACGGGGTAGTAGGGCTCGTCGCCCGGCTGCCACTCCGCGCTGTATTCCCGCGAAATCACGGTTTTCGGCTGCGTGCCGAAGGCGAAATGCTTGTGCTCAATCACACGGGTGTAAGGCGTCTCGCGGTCGGTGTAATTGACCACGGCGTTGCCCTGGTAGTTCGGGGTGTCCAGCACCTCGGTTTCAAAGCGGACGCTGCGGTAGGCGAGCGGTCCGAAGCAGTCGTCATAGTAGCGGTCAATGGGTCCCGTGTAGACGACCCTGTCCGCCAGCGCATCCCACGCGCTCCTGTCCTCCAGATACTCCGCGCCAAGCCGAACCTCGATGCCGGAGAGCATGCGTTCCACCATGGCGGTGTAGCCGTCAACGGGAATGCCCTGATAGAGGGCGTTGAAGTAATTGTTGTCGAAGGTGAAGCGCACGGGCAGGCGGCGGATGATAAAAGCGGGCAGCTCGCTGCAGGGGCGGCCCCACTGCTTTTCGGTGTAGCCCTTGATGAGCTTTTCATACACGTCCGTGCCGACCAGAGAGATTGCCTGCTCCTCCAGATTGCGCGGCTGCGTGATGCCCGCCGCCTCTCGCTGCTGCCGGATTGTTTCCATGGCCTCCTGCGGCGTGACAACGCCCCAGAGCCGGTTGAAGGTGTACATGTTGAACGGCAGGGAATAGAGCTCGCCGTGATAATTCGCGACCGGAGAATTCGTGTAGCGGTTGAACGAGGCAAATCGGTTGACATAATCCCATATTATCTTGTCGTTGGTGTGGAAAATGTGCGCACCGTAAACGTGGACCGCAATGCCCTCGATTTCTTTGGTGTAGACGTTGCCGCCGATGTGGCTGCGCCGGTCGATGACCAGAACACGCTTTCCGAGGTCATTCATCTGACGGGCAAAAACCGAGCCAAACAGCCCGGCGCCGACGATGAGATAATCGTA
>JAILRK010000128.1 GCA_024698225.1 Oscillospiraceae bacterium
TTGGAGGTGACACCCAGATTTGAACTGGGGAATGAGGGTTTTGCAGACCCTTGCCTTACCACTTGGCTATGTCACCGCATATTGAAAAAGGAGCAAAACTGCTCCTTTTTCATTTTTGGAGCGGGCAACGAGGCTCGAACTCGCTACCTCCACCTTGGCAAGGTGGCGCTCTACCAGATGAGCTATGCCCGCAAAATGGTGCCTCCGGTCGGAGTCGAACCAACGACACGCGGATTTTCAGTCCGCTGCTCTACCAACTGAGCTACAGAGGCATAATGGCGACCAAGAAGGGGCTCGAACCCTCGACCTCCGGCGTGACAGGCCGGCGCTCTAACCAGCTGAGCTACTTGGCCGTACTGTGGTGGGAACAACTGGACTCGAACCAGTGACCCCCTGCTTGTAAGGCAGGTGCTCTAACCAGCTGAGCTATGCTCCCGAGTCCACTCGCACCCGCGAACGGCAAGGGTTATTATACTAAAGAACCCCCATTCTGTCAATACAAACTTTTCTTTTTTTCAAAAAATTTTTCGACCCGCTCTTCCCGGAAGGGGGCGCAAAGCGCGCCCCTTATTTTCCGTTTGCCTTCAGCTCAGCAATCATGGCGCGCAGCTCGTCGCCGCTGAAGCGGTGCACGCGGTCGCAGAACTGACAGGTCAGCTCCGCGCCGTTCTGCTCGCGCAGAATGTCCTCCAGCTCCCCGCTGCCCAGCGAGAGCAACGCGCGCTCCGTGCGCTCGCGGGAGCAGGTGCAGCGATACTCAATGGGCGCGGCGTCAAACATCTTGAGCTCAAAGTCCGGCATCACCGCCTGCAGCAGATGCGCGGGGTCCGGGTCGTCGCGCAGGAGACTTGTGACGCTGGGCGCGGCGTAGATGCCGCCCTCGACCTTGGCGATGGTGTCCTCCGACGCGCCGGGCAGCAACTGAATCAGATAGCCGCCCGCGGCAAGCACGCTGCGGTCGCGGTCCACCAGCACGCCCAGACCGCAGGCGGTGGGAATCTGCTCCGACTCGACGAAGTACGCGGCAATGTCCTCCGCAATCTCGCCGCCGAGCAGGTCAACCGTGCCGACGAAGGGCTGCTTGAGCCCAAGGTCCTTGATGACGGTCAGCGTACCTTCACGGCCGACGGCACCGCCGACGTCCAGCTTCCCGTCCGCGCGCAGAGGCAGCTCCACAGACGGGTCGTCCACATAGCCGCGGACGTTTCCCTCGGCATCGGAGATGACGAGCACCCTGCCCAGCGGACCGTTGCCCTTAATCTGGAGCGTGACGCTCTCTCCCTCGCCCTTGAGCGCGTTGCCTATCATCGATACGCCCGCAAGGGCGCGCCCCAGGGCTGCCGTGGCGACAGGGCTTGTGTGGTGGATGCACCGCGCACGCTCGGTGAGCGCACGGGTGCTGACGGCAGCCGCCTTGACGGAGCCGTCCTTGGAAATTGCGCGTACAATACAGTCATTCATCATGGTATCACTTTCTTCGTGCTGAAATATAGATGCGCCCGTCGCTTGCGTTCGGGCGGCGTCGGCGGCAGTCGCCGTAGACGCGGATATCGGTGAAGCCCGCCTCCGCAAGCCATTGGCTCAGGTCCTCGGCGCTGTACCAGCGTTGGCGGTGGTATTCCGTCTCCCGCTCCCAGGCACCGTCGGCGCGGCGGGTGAAGAGGTCCACGCAGTAGTCCAGCAAATCGCGCCGGAACGTGGTGCGCCAGACGCAGCAGACGTCCTCGTCCTCGTCCAGATAGGTCCTGCCGTCCATCGCCTCCAGCTTGCCGCGGGCGTGCACGTCGAACACCAGCGCGCCGCCGGGCGAGACAAACAGCCGCAGCCGCTCAAAGGTGCGGCGCAGGTCCCGCGGGTTGGTGAGATAGTTGAGGCTGTCGAGGCAGCAGATGGCGGCGTCCACGGTGTCGTTGAGGTCGAGGCGCGGCATGGACTGGTGCAGAAACAGCGGCTCGATGCCGCGCAGCCCCTGCGCCTTCTCCCGCGCCTCCATCAGCATATCCTCCGAGCCGTCCACGGCGATGAGCTCATAGCCGCGCTCGGTAAACAGCCGCGTCATCGTGCCTGTGCCGCAGGCAAGGTCAAGCAGCGTGTGCACCTCGCGCTTCGCCGTGCGCAGGAACAGCGCTTCGACGAAGTCCGCGCGGCGCGCATAGTCCGCGTCGCGCATCAGCTCGTCGTACGCCGCGGCAAGGTATTCGTAACTCGCCATCGTCACTCGTCGTCTTCCATGCGTCCGAACACGCATTCATAGCCGCCGGAGGAGTCGTTCAGCGAGCGCGCCACCCGGGAAATCGTCGCGCTGGAGGCGCCTGTGCGCTCGAGAATGTCGTTGTAGACCATCCCCTTTGTCAGCAGGCGCGCAACCTCGAAGCGCTGCTCCATGGCGCGCAGCTCGTTGATTGTGCAGACGTCCCGAAAGAAGCTGTAGCACTCCTCCTCGTTCCTGAGCAGCAGGATTGCGCGATAAAAGTCATCGTTTTTCTGTTTTTTCCCGAACCGTTTTCCCTGCACCGCCATAAGGTCCTCCTCCTATTGCATCTCGCCTTTGACCATGCCGCGCCGTTTCACCTGCACGCGGCTCTCTTTACAGTTTAACAGAATAAAGGCTGAAAGTAAAGTCCCTTTTGTCACTTCCGTCCCCTTCCGTATGCCGCTCACCGGACCATCCGGGCAACGACACGCATCAGAATCGTCGCCGTCTCGGCTCTGGTGGCATAGCCGCCGGGGTTGAGCCGGTTGCTGTCGTCGCCCCGAATCAGCCCGTTTCCGACGGCCCAGCGCATCGCGTCTTCCGCCCAGAAGGACACGTCCCCGGCGTCGGCATAGCCTTCGAGCGCACGCTCCGCGTCGTCCACGCCAAGAGGTTTGGCGTAGCGGTAAAGAATTGCCGCCAGTTGCTCGCGTGTAACGTCGTCCGCAACGCCGAAGTCCCCGGTGTCGTATCCCTTCACGATGCCGCTCTCATGCGCCCACGTCACTGCCTCGGTGTACCACTGTCCCTCCGCAACGTCGGAAAAGACGTTTGCCGCCGTGCTCTTCGGCAGGCTCTCCAGCCGGTGCAGCACCGTGACGAGCATACCGCGCGTCATCCTCACGTCGGGCGCAAACCGCGTGTCGTTCACGCCGAAGAACAGTTCGTGACTGCTCACGAAGTCCGCGGCGTCCTTGTACCAGATTCCGCTCCCTACGTCGTCAAAGCGTCTGGCGTTGTCCACGACCCGCACCGTACAGGACCCGGTGAGCAGCGCGTATGCCGTGCCGTCCTCGACAAGCGATTTTGTGATATACCGCGTGACAGCGCCGGTTTCATCGACCACGGCAAGGACCTGACCGGCGCGCACGCCTGATACGGAAAGCCGCACGCCGCCGTTCACAGCCGTCTCTGCTTCTCCGGCGGCGTCCGCCACCCGCACCGTCACGGCGCCGTCCGGCGTAAGCTCAGCCTCCGCCGTCAGCGTGGCGTCCTGCACACTCACATGGATTGCGTCAGCGGCGGCGTCCTGCCCCGGCGCGCTGCCGCCGGAAACGCCGCCCGTGCCGCCACCCGTACTGCTGCCGCCGTTGCCGCCGCCCGTGCCGCCGCCGTTGCCGCCGCCCGCGGGTTCGTTCTCTTTCCATACGGCGCAGATTGTCGCATCCTGCGTCACGAAATAGCGCGCACCGGGGGCATAGGTCTTCTCACCGTCGGACCAGCCGACAAAGGTATGGCCCTCCTTCGCGGCAGCGGGCGGCAGGGTCACCGTGCTGTTTTTCAGCACCGGGACCGCATACACGGGGACTTCGTCCTCTTCAAGCGCGGCGTCCACCTCCGGAAATGCCGTCGGGTCCATGGTTCCGCCGAGCAACTGATAGGTCACGCTGCAGGTCGGCTTCGGCGTTTCTCCGACGGTAACCGTCAACGGCTTTGTCGTGGCGGCGGCGGTCGTTTGCGCTTCGTCAATGACCTTGGCGGAGAGGGCGTACACCGTTGTGGAAGCGCCCTCCGGCAAATTCGCCTTGGGTCGCATGTAAAAGCTGCTAATCACCGTTTCCGCATCCGCAAAGGTCTGTCCCATGCAACTGACCTTAATCATCGGCGCGCCGAAGTACTGCACAAGCCCGGTTTCTGCCACGCCGGTCACAACGTCGTCCGCCTTCACCGTCTCAAAAAAGCCGACGTCGTACACAATCTCATCTTGCAGAGCGAAGACGGAAAAGCCCTCGTCTGCGTCGGTGCGGCGCAGCGTCACGCTGACCAGAATCGCCTCCCCCGCCGTGACCGAGACGGCGTTCTCGCCGCCGACGTTCAGGTCAAATGCAAAGGAAAGCGTGTCGGCGGCAGCGGCGCTGACGCTCAGCCCTGCACAGAGCAACATTGCCATGGCAGCAGTCAGCGCAGACGCAAGGCAATTTCTCAAGGTGTTGTTCATAGCTCCGTCCTCCCTTCTGTCGGAACGCCGCGCAAACGGCAGGTTCTGCCGTTTGCGCGGCAGCGATGGCTCACGACCCGGCGTTTGTGCCGTAGACCTGGGTGTACTCCGCCTGAACGTCTGAAATATCAATCAGCGCGGTCTGGCCCTGGTTGGCGTACGACGCCAGGTTGGGCGTCAGGTCATACTGTCCTCCCGCCTGCGTCATCGTGGCGTCGGAGAGCAGATACTGCTGCATACGGGACGTGAGCACGCCACTTTGCTTGTCCGCGGTGTGCCGGTACTTTCCCATGTAAATGTTGTAAATCAGCGAGATGTCCGACACGTCCAGTCCGCTGGTTCTGGAAAGATTGACGTTGTACGCCTCTTTCGCGGCATCTTCAATCTGGTTCCCTGCATCGGTGTTGTCCGTCGTGGTCCGAACCGGTGCGTCGCTGATGCCGAACGTGGTGGTCATGCCGCTGTCCAGCGCCGCCTTGATTTCAGCACAGTTCAAGTGACTAAGGTTCTCGTCCCTGCTGATGTCGACAAGGATGACATAGGTCTCTGCGGAGGCAATGCGCGTCTCCTTCCACATTTGCGACCCCTTGTAGGTCAGCGCGGTGCCGGCAGGACCGCCCGACGCCGTGATGAGCACAACGTTGTTCACAAAGGGATAGACGTTGATGGTCAGGTGGTTCAGCGTCCTCGTCAGGCGCACCGTCAGCGTGCTGCCCGCGGCATAATTGGCAAGATTCTCCTTGGCAAAGGTGACTGTGCTGCCATTGACCGTCGCAGGGTACGCCGTGCTTCCGTCCGTGATACTCGCTGCGTAACTGCAGTGGTCCGGGTCATAGTTGGCAATCGTCGCGCTGTAGTCCGCGTTGGAGTACGCCGTGTTCGCATTGTTTGCGAGCTCGGCGTTCGGCGCCACGGTGTACTTGCGGTAAAGTGCCACGGAAACGTCGATGGCCTCCGGGGCGCTCTTGTACGCTGCGACAAAGTCCGCGGCGCTCTTTGCCGTCCCTTCTCCCACCTGATAGCCGGTCTCCTCGACGCCGTAGTCCGTCGCGTTGTTGACGCTCAGCGAGGGAATGTCCTGCGCGCTCAGTGTGCCGAAGGTTCTCGTAATCGTGGCGGAGCTCAGTTGGTTGCTGCCGTCCATGAAGCGGAAGGTGTCCGTGTACTGATTCGGCGTCCAGATGGCATAGAGGTTCACCACCGCATCCTGTGTGCTGGGTTGGTGCGCCGCAGTCAGCGTGTCGCCGGGATTGTAGACCTTCTGCTCTGCCGTCGTTCCCCATCCGGTGAGGGTATGCCCCACACGGGTGAAGCCCGTGCCGTTGGACAGCGTGGGAAGGGTATCATAGGTCGCTGTCTGGTCCGCAATCGTACCGGTGCCGTGGTTGGCATGGTACACAAGCCGGTAGGTAATCGGCGTCCACTGCGCGGTGTAGCTGCGCGCACCCGTGCTGCCGCTCGCAATGGTAAGCGGCGTCTGCGCCACGTTGCCGTTGCTGCCGGTCCAGCCTGCGAAGAGATAGCCGGTCTTCGTCGGGTTGTTCAGCGTGATGGATTGGGACAGGACGGTGTAGTCCGCCGGATTGTTTGCGGCAAGCGTACCGCCGGAGAGCTCATAGGAGATGGCGAAACGATACGGAACGGACAGCGTGTCGTTCTTCCCCGCTGTCTCCGTCGCGTTTGCGCCGCCCGTGTGGCTCGCAGTGGTGCTGAGTCTGCCGTCTGTGACGGTGATGACGGCATACCCGTCGTTGTCGCCGTCCGCTGCCCCGGCCTTCGTCGTAAAGGTCAGCGTGCCGACCTGCACGCCCCCGGTGGTTGCGCTCAGGGCGGCGTTCGTCACCAGGTTGACGTTTTGCGTCCATGTCGCGCTGCCGCTTGCCGCGCCGCAGTAGGCGGTGCCGCCGGTGATGGCCGCATCCTTTGTGAATGTCATGCCGGAAAACTCCGCGGCGGAATAGTTGACGTTGAAATCAACGCCGTAGAACCGCGCCGTTCCGGTTTGACTTTTCACATACACCGGGACGCTGATGTTCTGCGTGCCGGACTGCGCGTTGACGATGCAGGTGCTCTCCGCCATTCTGAGGTCGATGCTGCAGGCGTCTCCCACGGTGGAGGTCAGGCCAAAGGTGGTAACGCCGTTCGCCGTGGTATGGCTCACGTCATAGTCCTCCAGCAGACCGTTGTCCGCCTTTTGAATCCAGACGTCCGCCAGCTCGTCCGCCGTGATGTGTCCGTCCAGCTTGACCTTCAGCGTGTCACCCGTCGCAGTGAAATAATAGGGCTCCTCGGGGACTTCGTCCTGCAGGTCTGCCGTCAGCGTAACGAGCAGGTCGCGCCCTCCCGCCTTCGCATAGGCCGCGGCTTCGGCAAAGCTTTCGAAGGTCAGCGTTCCCTGCCCGGCGTTGGCGGTATCGTCGTCCGCCACGGGCACGGATGCGACGCCGCCGGCTGTCGGCGTGACGGGGAGCTCGGGGGACGCGGGCGTTCCCCCGGTTTGCGTTGTCTCACAGACGGTCCACACGCCGCTGTTCTGGACAAGCTCACAGCCGCTCTCAGCCTGAATGGACGCACTCACTTGATTTATTTCCGCTGAATTCCTTGGGTCAACCGAGTAAGAACCGCCCTTGGCAAGGGTCACGCTGATGTCGCTCTCACCTATCTCTCGTTCGGTCAGGTTGCCTGATTCAACTGTGATTGTATTCCCCGATTCGGATGCCGAAATCGTTACCGCAGTGCTACCGGTCAACTTGCCGATAAGGAAACCCACCTCCAGTGCATCGTTGTCCTTCAGCGTGCAGCCGGTAACCGTGGTGTTGCTGATGTGAAGATTGGACGCTTTATTCACGTTGCCGATAATGCCGCCGACGCTTTTTCCACTTATCTCGCACTGATTCACCGAGCAATTCCGTATTGTAATTGCGTAATCGCTATCGATTATGGAAACCAGGCCGCCGGCATTGCTTCCCATTGTGATGCTTCCGCCATTTACGTGGCAAGAATCCAGCAATAGTTCTCCCGGAACGCCCTCACCGCCGATGAATGCCGCCATATTCGTGCCTATACCATTTGTACCGCTTTCGATTTGTGGCTCTTTGATGGTCAGATTGCGGATTGTGACAGGAACATAGCTCCAGCAGTGCATAAACGGATTCGTCAGGCCGGAAATGCTGTGACCGTTTCCGTCGATGGTCAGGCTTTTCGGGTTGCCTTTATAGTTGCTATCGTTATATGCCTCATACGTCTGCTTCCAGTCGCTGACCGTGACGTCCTGCAGAAGCTCCAATGTGACGTCTTTTCTGTTGTCGCCGGATGCATTTCTGCATGCACTGGTCGCGGCTTTCATCGCGTCTGCCAGATTGTCGTAGTCCGTGGCCTCACTCCCTATGGTCAGGTTTACCACCGCGGCCCCCGTTGCCCACACAGGCAGCGTCCACGGCAGCATGCCGACCAGCAGCGCCAGGCTCAGCAACACCGAGAGGACTCTATTTTTTTTCGTTTGCATCCTCGTTCTCCTTTCTTTCCTGACTGTCCGCATTGCGCGGCTCAGAATCGCGCCATGGAACACCGACGGTCTCCGGTCCTTCTCTCGTTCGATTTGATTTCATCCA
>JAILRK010000143.1 GCA_024698225.1 Oscillospiraceae bacterium
CAAAATGATTGATTTGAAATCGCGCGTGCTTCGCACGCTCATGCCGCGCAGAGCGCGTCATGTCGTCTCATGCGATACCTACGCGCCTGCGGCGCTATCAAAATGCTTTTCAAGCATTTTGATCAGGTATCAGTATGAGCGCCGCGCCCCCTGCCCCAAATGAACGCCGCCCCGCGTCGGCCTGCCAGGTGCAAGCCGACGCGGGGCGGTTGTTTTGTTGTCGGGAACCGGCGGGGGTTCCTATGAATCCCCCTGCTCCGAGAGCGCGTAGGTCTCGCGCCAGACCTCCACGTCGCGGTAGTTGAGGTAGAAGTCGAGCACGTCCTTGGGCAGCTCGTCCTTGGTGAGGAACACGCCGTCCAACAGGAAGCAGCCGCGCACGTGCAGCAGCGGCGAGAGGGCGCGCATGTCGCGGGCAAGCTGCAGGAAGGCGGGACCCTCCCAGCCGCAGCAGTCGAACAGCTCCTCCATGAGCAGGCACGGCGAGATGTCCCCGCCGAGGCCGGTGAAGCTCTGCCCCAGCGCCTGCTTTGCCGCGGCGTTGGCGTAAATCAGATAGGGCGTCTGATAGGCGTTGCGCAGACCCTCCTCGGTGCTCATGTCCATGTTGATGCCCAGTTCCTTGTAGACGGACTTCTCGTTGCCCAGCCAGGGCTTGTGGTCGCCGAAGAACACGACGACCACGGGCGTTGTGCGCGTCTCCAGCTCGTCGGTGAAGCGGCAGAGCTCCGCAATGCTGTTTTCAATGCCGTAGAGGTAGTGGCTCAGGATGCCGCAGGTCGTGGCGGACCAGCCGGTGTCCTCGGGCGTGACGACGGCGCCGTCAAAGCCGTTTTCGCCGTAGGGACCGTGGTTCTGATAGGTCACGGAGAAGGAGAACAGCGGCGCGTCCGCGGCGCTGCGCCCGTCCAGCTCGCGCAGGATGTAGTCGTACAGCACGCCGTCGGAACGGTAGGGCGCGTACTCGGGGTCCACCAGCTCCCCGAAGCCGTCCTCGGTGAAGACGCTGCGCTCGAAGCCGAGGTACGCGTTGATGCTCCGCCGGTCATAGAACCAACTGTAGCCGGGGTGCAGGAACTCGGTGTCGTAGCCCTGCGCGGCGAAATAGCGCACGTAGCTGTCCAGCGGGGCGGTGAACTCGCCGTGGTGGCACAGACCCGTGAGGAAGTTCCACTCGCTCTCCACCGTGCCGCCGGCGAAGATGTTCGTAATCAGGTTGCCGCTGACGGCGCGCTGCTCCAGCGCGTGCAGGGGCGCATAGACCGCGCGCGTACCCGCGTGCTGCGCCAGCGCGGGATAGTCCGTCAGGTCGCAGAACGCCTCCAGCATCACGCCCAGCACCTGCACCTTCTGCTCCTCCGGGATGTCCGCGTCCCGGTAGCGGGCAATCGTGCGCTCGGCGTTGAGCTTGGTGTAGTTGTCGGGGACGGCGGAGAACACGTCCGGCGCAGTGTGCAGGAACGAGTACCACGGTCCGCGCGAGGCGTACTCCTCGTTCTCCGAGAACTCGGTGACGAAGTCGTGGTTCTCGGTGGCGGCATAGGACGCCTCGCTGAGATAGCAGGGCGCAAGCAGCAGCGGCGCGACGGTGAGCCAGGCCATCAGCCCCAGCGCGCGCGTCCGTCCGCACAGCCGCGTCGGCGCGGCAAGCAGCACGCTGAGCACCAGCCCCAGCGCCGCCCAGAGCAGCGCGTGCAGGACGGTCCCGTCGAAGGGCAGCTCATAGCGCGAGAGGATGCCCCCCGCCGTGCGCAGCAGCCGCAGGTCGGAGAAGAGAACGGGGTCGCCGCGCAGCGCGACCTTCCACAGGTTGGACGCCGCCAGCGCCAGCGTCGGCACGGCGGCAAGCAGGTAGCCCGCCCACACGCGCCGCGTCAGCAGCCAGCCGAGCAGGCTCAGCAGCAGCGGCGGCAGCAGATTCAGCACGACGATGGCGGGGCGGCGCAGGCAGGCGCACAGCTTGTCCCACAGCGCTGCCTCCGGCGCGTAGGTCTGCGCGCCCAGCTGCAGCGCCAGCAGCGTCAGCCCCGCCGAGAGCAGG
>JAILRK010000144.1 GCA_024698225.1 Oscillospiraceae bacterium
CTTGCGGCCGACGTTGGTGGTGTCGGACGGGGAGGGTGTGACGGACGCGCCGTACACGCGCATGACCTCGCGGCGGAAGGGCTTCTGCTCGTAGCTGACCTTGACCATGTAGACCTTGCAGTCCAGGTCAAAGTAGGAGCAGGCCATGCTCAGCGCCGTGCCCCACTGGCCCGCGCCGGTCTCGGTGGTCACGCCCTTGAGGCCCTGCTTCTTGGCGTAGTACGCCTGCGCGATGGCGGAGTTGAGCTTGTGGCTGCCGGAGGTGTTGTTGCCCTCGAACTTGTAGTAAATCTTCGCGGGGGTCTGGAGCTTCTCCTCCAGGCAGTACGCACGCACCAGCGGCGACGGACGGTACATTTTGTAGAAATCCAGAATCTCCTGGGGGATGGGATACTCACGGGTGTCGTTGTCCAGCTCCTGGCGAATCAGCTCGTCGCAGAACACGCCGGCGAGCTCCTCGGGCTTCATCGGCTCATGGGTGCCGGGGTTCAGCAGCGGCGCGGGCTTGTTCTTCATGTCCGCGCGGACGTTGTACCAATACTTCGGCATCTCCGACTCTTCGAGATAGATTTTGTACGGGATTTTCTGGTCTGCCATACTGTGTTTCCTACCTTTCTTTCGGGACGGGCGCAAAAAAATACCCTGTCCCTGCAAAATTGATTGCTGGGACAGGATTGTCATCCTGCGGTGCCACCCGGCTTGACGCTTGCGCGCCCACTTTTCACGTACTGTCATACGCCGACCGTTGTTGACGGGGAGTTCTGCCCCGGCGCACATACTCGGATGCTCCGCATCCTTTCCGCTTGCCCTCGGAAGTCCATTCAGCCCCACATGTTCCGCCGCGCTTCCACCGCCCGCGGCTCGCTTTGGGAAAAGAGGTGTGGCTTACTCACTCTTCCTCATCGGTTTGAACGGAGTATAGCATCCCGGTTTCGATTTGTCAATAGCCATCTTGCAGATTTTTCAAGCAGGGCCCAATCAAAACGCCCCTCCGGCAGCGTGTGCTGCCGGAGGGGCTTAAATTTCTCGTAGGGCTGCCTCAGCGCAGAATCAGCGTCTGTCCGGTCATCTCGGGCGGCTTGGCGAGGCCCAGCACGTCGAGAATCGTGGGTGCGACGTCGGCGAGGCGTCCCTCGCGCAGCTCGGTTCCCGCGCCGCAGAGGATGAAGGGCACGCGGTTCGTCGTGTTCATCGGGGCGGGCTGCCCCTCCGCGTCGACCATCTCCTCCACGTTGCCGTGTCCCGCCGTGACCACGACGATGCCGCCCATCTGCAGCGTGGCGTCCGCCACCTTGCCCACGGCGGCGTCCATCGCCTCCACGGCGCGCACGGCGCGCGCAAAGTCGCCGGAGTGCCCGGCGGCGGAGCAGTCGGGCAGATACAGCACGACGAGGTCGTACAGGCCGGAGAGCGCCGCCTCCACGGCGTGCTCGGTGTCCTCCACGCGGATGACCTTCATGCCCGCACCCCGGAGATAGTCCACGAGCGCGTTTTTCGGCTCCGGCAGCGGGAAGGCGCTGCGCGCCTGCGGCGGCAGCCCCGTGGACACGTTGCTGACAAAGGTGACGGGAAACAGCTCGCGCTGGAAGCCGTTGAAGTCCGGGTCCGTAAACGCGCGGGTGAGCGCATCCGCCCGGTCGCCGCGGTAGTTGAAGAAAATCACGCTGTCCTGGTCGGAGACCATGCCCTGCGTGTCGCAGACGATGGGCTCGGTGCGGTCGTCGGGGATGCCGTCGTGATAGCTCTCGTTGACGGCAAGCACAGGGTCGTCGATGTGCACGCCCTCGCCGTAGACCATGGCGTCATACGCCTGCTCCACGCGGTCCGGGCGGTTTTTGCGGTCCATGGCGTACCAGCGCCCGACGATGGTGGCGATGCGCCCGACGCCCAGCTCCGCGCATTTTTTCACCGTGCGCTCCACGAAGTCCCGTCCCGTTCGGGGCAGGACGTCAAAGCCGTCAAGGATGGCGTGGATGTAGACGCGCCGCAGCCCCTTGATGCTCGCCAGCTTCAGCAGCGCAAACAGGTGGTCAATGGAGGCGTGCACCCCGCCGTCGGACAGCAGCCCGACCAGATGCAGCGCCGTGCCATGCTCCAGGCAGGAGAGCATCGCGGCATTGTAAGCAGGGTTTTCAAAAAAGGTCCCGTCCTCAATGGCGCGGTCAATCCGCGCCTGCGGCTGGGGGATGATGCGTCCCGTCTCCAGACTGGAGCGACCCGCGGCGCTGTTGCCGCGCTGCCCCGGCTCCAGTCCGACGTCCGCGCCCGACGCCGCAAGCGCGGTGTGTGCGTATTGCGAAGAAAGGCGGTAAAGCTCGGGAGTGCGCGCCGCCTTCACGGCGTTGCCCTCCTCTGCCTCGCGCAGCCCGAAGCCATCAAGTATGACCCATGTGGTGGGTGCTTTTTTCATTTCAGCTCCCTCCGCTTCCGCGTCGCCGTACGCTCCGGATTGCTCAGTCCTGGTTCGCTGCGTGGACAATCTCCATCAGCTGGTCGGGCTTGAGCGACGCGCCGCCAATCAGACCGCCGTCAATGTCCTCGTGGCTGAGCAGCTCGGCGGCGTTCTTCGGGTTCATGCTGCCGCCGTACTGGATGGTGACGCCGCGGGCGATGCGCGCACCGTAGAGCGAACGGATGGTGGCGCGGATGAAGGAGCAGACCTCGGCGGCCTGGTCGCCCGTGGCGGTCTTGCCCGTGCCGATGGCCCAGATGGGCTCATAGGCGATGACGCAGCGGCGCATCTGCTCGGCGGGCACGCCGGCAAGCGCGCTCTTGACCTGAAGCGCGATGAGCTCCATGGTGACGCCCATCTCGCGCTGCTCGAGGGACTCGCCCACGCAGATAATCGGGCTGAGCCCCGCCTCCAACGCGGTGTGGACCTTCTTGTTGACGGTGACGTCCGTCTCGCCGAAGTACTGGCGGCGCTCGCTGTGACCGATGATGACGTACTTCACGTCAAGGTCAACGAGCATGTCGGCAGAGACCTCGCCGGTGAACGCGCCGGACTTCTCAAAGTACAGGTTCTCCGCACCCACGGAAACGCGGCTGTCCTTGAACCCGCGCACGGCGGCGGGCAGGTCCACAAAGGGCACGCACAGCACGACGTCGCACCACTTGGTCTTGGGCAGCAGCGCCTTGAACTCCTCGGCAAAGGCCTTGGTCTCGGACGGGGTCTTATTCATCTTCCAGTTTCCGGCGATAATCGTCTTGCGGTATCTGCGGTTCATAGTGTTTGTTCTCCTTAGTTTTATTATATTTTTAGTGTGTTTGGTTCAAATGATACGGCGCGTGGTTCACAGGGGGCTCACTTGTCCAGCAGGCATGCGACGCCCGGAAGCTCCTTGCCCTCAAGGAATTCGAGGCTTGCGCCGCCGCCGGTGGAGATGTGCGTAATCTTGTCGGCAAAGCCCAGCTGCTCCGCCGCCGCCGCGCTGTCGCCGCCGCCGATGATGGTCACCGCGCCGGACTCGGCAAGCGCCTTGGCCATCGCCTTGGTGCCCACGGCAAAGGTCGGGAACTCGAACACGCCCATCGGCCCGTTCCAGACGATGGTGCCCGCGTCCTTGACCGCGGCGCAGAACAGCTCGACCGTCTTCGGGCCGATGTCCATGCCCATCATGTCCGCGGGAATCCTGCCCGCCTCGACGACCACCGGCTCGGCGTCCGCGGAGAACTCCCTGGCGCAGACGCTGTCCACGGGCAGCAGGAGCTTCACGCCCTTCGCCTTCGCCTTTTCAATCATCTCCAGCGCGTAGTCCTGCTTGTCCGCCTCGAGCAGGGACTGGCCGATTTCGCCGCCCTGCGCCTTGGCGAAGGTGTACGCCATGCCGCCGCCGATGATGATGGTGTCCGCCTTGTCCAGCAGGTTGTTGATGACGTTGATTTTGTCGCTGACCTTTGCGCCGCCGAGGATGGCGACGAAGGGGCGCTTCGGGTTCTCGAGCGCGCCGCCCATAATCTCCAGCTCCTTCTGAATCAGCAGGCCGCTGACCGCGGGCAGATACGCCGCGACGCCGGCGGTGGAGGCATGGGCGCGGTGCACGGTGCCGAACGCGTCGGACACGTAGACGCCGTCCGCCCCGGCAAGGTCGGCAAGCGCCTTGGCGGTGTCGGGGTTGTTCTTGGTCTCGCCCTGTTCAAAGCGGGTGTTCTCCAGCAGCAGCAGCTGGCCGGGCTTGAGCGCGGCGGCCTTGGCCTGCGCGTCCGGGCCGATGACGTCCTCGGCAAGAATCACGTCGCAGTCCAGCAGCTCGCACAGGCGCTCATACACGACAGCCATGGAGAGCTTTTTCAGGCTCTTGCGCCAATCCGCCTCGGTCAGCTCCTCGGCCTTCTTGCCCTTTGCAACCTGCTTTTTCACGTAGGCGTCAAAGGTGGCGTTGGGCTTGCCCAGATGGGAGCAGGCGATGACCGCCGCGCCCTGCCCGAGCAGGTACTGGATGGTGGGCAGCGCCGCGCGGATGCGCTTGTCGTCGGTGATGGCGTTGGTCTTCTTGTCCTGCGGCACGTTGAAGTCGCAGCGCAGCAGCACCTTTTTGCCCTTGACGTCGATGTCTTTCACGGTTTTCTTGTTATAATTCATACAAGCTCCTCCAGTTTTTTTATTGGTTCGCCATTTCTCCGGTTTTTTTCAGATGCGGAAAGTCCAACTGCCGCAGCGCCTCGAACACGACCACTGCGACCGAGTTGCTGAGATTGAGGCTGCGCGCCTCGGCGCGGATGGGCAGGCGGATGCAGCGCTGCGCATGCGCCATGCGAAACGCCTCCGGCAGCCCCGCGGTCTCCTTGCCGAAAAAGAGCCAGCAGCCGTCGCGGAACGCCGCGTGGGTGTAGTCCTGCGGCGCCTTGGTGGTGGCAAGCCAGCAGTCCGCCGCCGCCTCGGGATGCCGCGCGAACAGCTCGTCCAGCCCCGCGTAGGTCGACACCTCGACGAGGTGCCAGTAGTCCAGCCCCGCGCGCTTCACCGCTTTTTCGCTGATGTCGAAGCCCAGCGGCTCGACCAGGTGCAGCCGCGCGCCCGTGGCGGCGCAGGTGCGGGCGATGTTGCCGCAATTCTGCGGAATCTCCGGCTCCACAAGCACAACGTTCAGCATGACGCGCAAAGGCTCCTTTTTATCGAAAGTTTTCTTATTGTACCGCACAAAGTTTAAGAAATCAACTGTAATTCAGCGTTTGCCAACACATTTTTGCAATTTGACCGTCCATTGCGACCCTTTAAAAAATTTTATGGGAGAAATTGCAAAAATGTCTGGATTTTTTCGCGATTATCTGATATGATAGCTGAACTATTTCAAGGGGGTGATATCCGGTGGACAGAAAACTTGCGATTTGGTTTCTGCCCGACGGCATCACTCTGAGCAAAGACGAGCATCCGCTGGTGCTGCGCGACGTTTTGTTCTGCCCTGTCCTGACCTGGACCTGTGCAGAGTTGACTTCGCTCGGCATTGAGCGGATTTTTGTTGTCTCCGATAAAAAAGCGCACAACCTGCTCTCCCCGTATTTCCCCGACGGCAGCGTCTTCGTGGACGGGGCGCGCCACGCCGACGAGCTGCTTGCGCTGCTCGGCGACGCGGCAGGCGAGGTCATCGTGCTCAACGGCGTGGTGCTGCCGGTGGGCGTGTTCTCCGGCGGCGCGGTCTATGCCGCGGGCGCGGAGGCGGTGCGCGCGGTGCTGCGCGAGCACGGCGCATTTGCCGCCTTCCCCAAGGGCGCGGAGATTCTCAAGGGCTTTCTCCCCGTCGGGGACGCGGAGGAGCTGCGCGCGGCGCTGCCGATGTGCCGCCAGAAAATCGTCCAGCGCCACTTTGACGCGGGCGTGGAGATTCTCGACCTCAACAACACCTATATCGACCCGCGCGTGCGCATCGGCGCGGGAACGGTGCTGCTGCCCGGCACGATTCTGCGCGGGAACAGCGTCATCGGCCGGCACTGCGTCATCGGTCCGAACGCCATGCTCAGCGACTGCTGCGTGGGCGACGGCGCGACGGTCAACGCCTCGCAGGCGGAGGGCGTCTCCATTGCGGCGGGTGCGATGGTCGGTCCCTTTGCGCATCTCATACTGATACCTGATCAAAATGCTTGAAAAGCATTTTGATAGCGCCGCAGGCGCGTAGGTATCGCATGAGACGACATGACGCGCTCTGCGCGGCATGAGCGTGCGAAGCACGCGCGATTTCAAATCAATCATTTTG
>JAILRK010000146.1 GCA_024698225.1 Oscillospiraceae bacterium
CAAAAAGATTTTTTTATTTTGCTTTCTCTTTTTAACAGAGCCCAAGTGTGCGGAACGCCCTTGCCAGCCCATCCTCCGTCACGGCAGGACAGACCATGTCCGCACGCTGCTTCAGCGTTTCACTGCCGTTTGCCATGCAGATGCTCGTGCCCACGGTTTCAATCATCTCAAGGTCGTTCATGCTGTCGCCGAAGCCGACGGTGTCCGCGATGGGCACGCCAAGCTCCTGCGCCACAATCTCGACGCCCTGCCCCTTGTGGAAGGAGCGGTTGATCAGCTCGCCATTGACGACGCCGAAGCCGAGTCCGTCCTGCACGACGAAGTTGAAGTCCTTCTCCAGCGCCGCGCGGGCGGAGTCAAGCTGCTCGGCACGCTCGCAGTAGAAGATGATTTTGTAAATCGGGTCGCCGCGGTACTGCTCCATCGGCAGGATGTTCAGTTCCTCCTCCAGCGCTCTGCGCCAGCGCATCAGCTCGCTGTTGCCCTTGCTTACCCTGCCGAGCAAATCGGCAATTCCGGCGTCGCAGTAGCTGCCGTCCTTCGCCTCAATGGTGAGCAGCGCGCCGCTCTCGCGCAGAAGCGCGGCGGCGGTGCGGAACTGCTCCTCCGTCATCGGGTGGTCGTAGAGCACCTTGCCGTCGCTCACGACGTAGCCGCCCGCGCTGCCGATGTAACCGTCAAACGCATACTGCAGCAGCGGCGAGAGCATGGCATAGTTGCGCCCGGAGCAGAGAAAGACCTTGTTCCCCGCCGCGCGCGCGGCGCGGATGGCGTCCAGCGCGCTCTGCGGCGGCGTGTTGCGTCCGGGTTCGGTCAGTGTGCCGTCGATGTCCAGAAAAATCAGTTTCATTCGCTCTCCTCCTCAAATTCACGCGCGAGCCACAGGAATCCGCCGGGAGCAATCGAGAACGCGCCGTCGTTGCACGCGCACGCCCCGTAGAGGTCGTAAAGCGGGGCGCCCTCCTCCGTTTGGACGGTGTGTTCGCATTCGTCGAAGTTGAAAAAGGCGAGCAGCTTCTCCCCCTTGCTGTAGCGCCCAATGCCCAGCACGCCGTCGCAGCCGGTGTCCAGCAGCCAGAGGTCGGCGTCGCTGTCAAACACGCGGTGCGCGGCGCGGATGCCCTCCAGCTTGCGCAGCCCCTGGAAAATCCTGCCCTCCACGCTGTCCGGGTCATGACGCAGCGCCGCCTTGTCCCAGTCCATGTTGCCGCGGTGCAGCCAGCGGCTGTCCTCGCGCTTGAGCGGGTCATCGTGATAGCTGTAGTCGTTCTCCTGCGCAATCTCATCGCCGCTGTAGAGGACGGGGACGCCGGAGAGCGTGAACATATAGGCGTGGAGCATCAGGTCGCAGCGCAGCGCCCACTCGGTTTTGGCGTCGTCCCCTTCAAAGCGTGCCGCCTCCAGCCCGCACAGGGACGCCGTCGTGCCGCACAGACGCGCGTCGCCAAGGCGCGGGTCGTTGTTGTACAGCTCGCCGCGGGCGGGGCTGCCATCCCAGTTGCCGGTGAGATAGTCGTTGAGGAACTTCTTGTGGGCAACCTCCTGCCCGCCGTAGTTGCCGATGAAATTGTAGTCAAGTCCCCAGCCGATGTCGTCGTGGCAGCGGAGATAGTTGAGGAAGGTGTATTGCCGCGGCAGCGCGAAGACCTGTGAGAGCTGGTGGCGCAGCAGGCGCGTGTCCTTCGTCGCCACGGTGTGCCAGGTGCTCGCCATGGTGGTCACGTTGTAAAGAAGGTGGCACTCGGGCTTATCCACCGTGCCAAAGTAGGGCACGACCTTGCTCGGCTCCATGACAACCTCGCCGAGCAGCAGCGTACCCGGGCAGACAATCTCACAGACGATGCGCATGATGCGCACGAGCGAATGCACCTGCGGCAGGTTGCGGCACTGCGTGCCGAGCTGCTTCCAGATGTACGGCGTCGCATCCAGGCGGATGACGTCCACGCCCTGATTGCAGAGGTAGAGCATGTTCTCCGTCATGTCGTTGAAGACGACGGGGTTGGCGTAGTTGAGGTCCCACTGATAGGGGTAGAACGTCGTCATGACGACCTTCTGCGCCTCTGCACACCAGCTGAAGTTGCCGGGCGCGGTGGTCGGGAAGACCTGCGGGACGGTCTGCTCAAACTGGTTGGGGATGTCCCAGTTGTCATAGAAGAAATAGCGGTTCTGGTATTCCTTCTCCCCTGCCCGGGCGCGCCTTGCCCACTCATGGTCCTCGCTGGTGTGGTTCATCACGAAGTCGAGGCACACGGCGATGTCGCGCTTATGGCAGTCCTTCGCAAGAGCTGCGAGGTCCTCCATCGTGCCAAGCTCCGGCTGCACCTTGCGGAAATCCGAGACCGCGTAACCGCCGTCGCTGCGGCCCTCCGGGCTTTCCAGCAGCGGCATGAGGTGCAGGTAGTTGACGCCGCAGTCCGCGACGTAGTCCAGCTTTTCCCGCACACCCTTGAGGTTGCCGGCAAAAGCGGAGACATACATCAGCATGCCCACCAGCTCGCGCCGCTTGTACCACGCGGGGTCGTCCAGCCGCGCGCGGTCCAGCTTCCTGAGCGCTGCGTTGCGCTGTGTGTACATCCGCTCCAGCATGGATTTAAAGTAAGCATACGCCTGTTCGTCGCCGTGGTAAAGCTCCATGTAGAGCCACTTGAGTTCGTCCTCGAATTTAGCAAGCCGCGCGTTGAATTCTTTCATTGACGTGCTGACAGACATTTTGATTCCTCCATTTTTCAGCATATGAACGTATTATATTGGCAGAACTTCCCCTTGTCAACGGCATACATTTGTGATACGATGCAAAATAACAAGAAATTTATGTGAGGATATGACAGTCATGGAAAGTACAACGTTCAAAAGCTCTCTTTTTGGCGGATTTCGCCGCAAGGATGTCATACGCTACATTGAGAAAAGCGCGCTGGAGGCAAACCAGCGCATCGACTCGCTGGAAAAGGACGTGGACGGTCTGACGACGGAGAGCCGCTCCCTGCGTGAGACGATTTCCTCGCTTGAGCAGGAGCGCGCGCGCCTTGGCAGCGCGGTGGACGCAGCGATGCAGGAACAGGAGCGTCTGCGTGCCGCGCTGGACGCCGCGCGTGCAGAGTGCGCCTCTCTGACCGCTGCGCGGGACGCGCTGACCAGCGAGGTGGAAGCGCTGCGTCCGCAGGCGGAGGAATACGCCGCCGTCAAGGAAAAGCTGGCGGATATGGAGCTTGCCGCCCGCCTGCGTGCCGAGGCGTATGACGCGGAGGTCCGCAAGCGTGCCGACGCCTACGAGGCCGAGACACAGGCGGCGGCGGATGCCTACGCAAAGGACACGCACGAGGCGGCGGACGCCTACGCAAGCCAGACGCACGCGGCGGCGGACGCCTACGCGAAGGACACGCAGGCCGCGGCAGACGACTACGCAAGCCAGACGCACGAGACGGCGGACGCCTATGCGCGCACGGTCCGCGAGGAATCCGACGAGTACGTCCGCCAGACCCGCGTAACGCTGAACGAAAAACTCGACGGCGTGCGCAGCCAGTGCGACGCCATTCTTGCCTCGCTTGCCGAAACCTGCCAGAGCGTCGCACAGCAGATGGACGAGGGGCGTGGGACCATCGCCCGCCTCCCCGATGCGTTCAACACCCTGCGCCATGACCTCGGCGGGCTTGGCGACGGAGAGGAATGACAATGGACGCAATGCCGGAAGCACAGGAGCGCACCTTCAAAAAGGGCGAGGTCATCTACCGTGAAAACCAGTATGAGATGTGTCTCTATGACATCCTGTACGGCTCGGTAAGTCTGTACCAGCACTACGGCGAGCCGGAGGAGACGCTGATTAAGGCCTACGAGGGCGACGGCTACTTTGGCGAGCTTGAGCTCGTTGAAGCGCGTCCGCGCACCGCCACCGCCGTTGCGACCGAGCGCACCATCGTCAAGGTGTACGACCGCGAGAGCTTTGCCGAGTTGTTTTCGCGTCGTCCGTCCATGGTGCTCGCCATCATGCAGCAGATGAGCGCGCGCATCCGCGAGCTGCAGCGCGACTACAACGACGCCTGCCGCATCGTGTCGGAGTCGCTGGAGGCGGAGCGCAGCGGGCGCGAGATGAGCCATGAGCTGCAGCACGAGCGCAAACGCCTCTCGGACTACTATCACAGCTATCTCAAGCTGCTCGGCGGCGGGCTTGTTGACTGATTCATGAAATAGCGCAAAAAACACCTGAGGGGGGTTGTCTCCTCAGGTGTTTTTTTGCGGCGTATACCCATTATACCCAGCAGCTGTCGCTCTCACGCTTGGGCAGCCGGCGCATCAGCGCGCGCGCCATGCGCTCCACCTCCGCGCCCTCGTACAGCACGGCGTAGACCGCGCGGCAAATCGGCATGTCGATGCCCAGCTCCTCGGACAGCTCGCGCGCGCTGCAGGCGGCGTAACAGCCCTCCACCACCGCGCCGACCTCGCGCGTTGCCTCCTCAAGGCCTTTGCCCTGACCGATGAGGATGCCCGCGCGGCGGTTGCGGGAGTGCATGGACGTGCAGGTGACAATCAGGTCGCCCATGCCGGCAAGCCCCGCAATCGTGTCGCTGCGCCCGCCGAGCCGCTCGGCAAGGCGGGCAATCTCCGCCAGTGCGCGCGTCATCAGCAGCGCCTTCGCGTTGTCGCCCAGGGCGCAGCCGTCCACGATGCCGCAGCACAGGGCGGCGACGTTTTTCAGCGCGCCGGACAGCTCAACGCCCACCGTGTCGTCATGGGTGTAGACGCGGAAATCGTCGTTCATAAAGGCGGCCTGCACCGCCTCCGCCTCCTCGCGCGAGGGCGACGCCGCCACGCAGCCGGTCGGCTTGCGGCGCGCAACCTCCTCCGCGTGAGAGGGACCGGAGAGCACGACGACGTGGGTGCTTCCGGTTTCCTCGCCGAGAATCTGCGACATGCGCAGGTGCGTTCCGCGCTCGATGCCCTTCGTCACCGAAACGAGCAGCGCGTCAGGGTTCAGATACGGCGCGGCAAGCTTCGCCACGCCGCGCAGTGCAAAGGACGGCGCGGCGAAGACGACCAGCTCCGCGTCCCGCAGCGGCGCAAGGTCGCCTGTCACACAAATCCCATCGGGAAGCGCCACGCCCTGAAGGCGGGGATTCTGCCGCGTGCGCTCCATCTCCGCCGCCTTTGCGCCGTCGTGCGACCAGAGCGTGACGGCGTGTCCGTTGTCGTGCAGGACGATGGCAAGCGCAGTGCCCCACGCGCCGCTGCTCAAAACCACGGTTTTCACGGCTTCGCCTCCTTATCGCTCTTGTGGAAAGAAAACTTGTTCTCGGTTCCGTTGAGCAGACGCCGGATGTTCTCCCGGTGCGCCCAGGTCACCATACCGCCGATGAGCGTGCCGAGGAGCATAATCCACGGGAAGTCCGGCGCGCTGCGATAGACAAAAAAGGTCGTCACGGGCAGCAGCACCGCCGCGGCAACACTGCCGAGCGAGACGTAACGGGTGAGCAGCACCAGCACGATGAACGCGCCCCAGCTCACCAGCGCCACGCGCCAGTCCAGACAGAGCAGCAGCGTGCCGCTGGACAGGATGCCCTTGCCGCCCTTGAAGTGGTACGGCGCGGGGAACATGTGCCCGAGCATGCAGAAAAAGCCCATGAAATACTTCCCCAGCGCGCCGCCGAGGAGCACGCCGCCAAGCTGCACGGCGACAACCGCCTTGAGCATGTCAACGGCGATGACAAGGAGCACCAGCTTCGCGCCGTAGCTGCGGTAGAAGTTGGTCAGCCCCGCATTGCCGCTGCCGTGGCTGCGCACGTCATCGTGATAAAAGAGCTTCGAGGTCAGGATTGCGCCGTTGGCACAGCCGAGGGCGTAGCCAAGGACTGCAAGTGCAACCCAGAGCGCTGTATTGGAAAAGCCGTTCATGCTCTCACTCCTTTTCCCCGCGTTCGCGGACCGTCAGGAGGATGGGCGTGCCCTCCAGCCCGAACACGTTGCGGATGCAGTTTTCAAGATAACGACGATAGGAAAAATGGAACAGCCGGCTGTCGTTGCAGAAAACAACGAAGTGCGGCGGCTGGACGCCCACCTGCGTCATGTAGTAGATTTTCAGCCGCCTGCCCTTGTCCGTGGGCGGCTGGACGCGGGTCTGCGCGTCCTCAAGCACGTTGTTGAGCATGCCGGTGGTGATGCGCGTGCAGGACTGCTGATGGACGTAGTTGATGAGCTCGAACAGGCGCGTGACGCGCTGCCCCGTCGCCGCCGAGATGAACAACACCGGCGCGTAGGTCATGTAGCTCAGGTCGCGGCGGACGTCCTCGCGCATCCGGTCCATGGTCTTGCCGTCCTTGACCACGAGGTCCCACTTGTTGACGACGATGATGCAGGCCTTCCCTGCCTCGTGCGCCAGCCCGGCGACCTTGGTGTCCTGCTCGGTCACGCCCTCGGTGGCGTCGATGAGGATGAGGCAGACGTCCGCGCGGTCGATTGCCATGGTGGCGCGCAGGACGCTGTAGCGCTCAATGCTCTCGTCCACCTTGGATTTCTTGCGCATGCCGGCAGTGTCGATGAAGACGTACTTGCCGTGCTCGTTTTCAAAGTAGCTGTCAATGGCGTCGCGCGTCGTGCCCGCGACGTTGCTGACAATGACGCGCTCGGTGCCAAGGATGCGGTTGACCAGCGAGCTTTT
>JAILRK010000160.1 GCA_024698225.1 Oscillospiraceae bacterium
ACATTATTATCGATGAATTCCACCGCTGCGGGGCGGAGCAGTGGGGGCAGGGCGTACAGAACCTGATTGCCGCGCACCCCAAGGCAAAGCTGCTGGGCCTGTCCGCCACGAACATTCGCTATCTGGACAACCAGCGCGACATGGCGGACGAGCTGTTCGAGGGCAAAGTGGCGTCCGAGATGACGCTGGGTGAGGCAATCGCGCGCGGCATCCTGAACGCCCCGACCTACGTTCTGTCCGTGTTCGCGTATCAGAAGGACTATGAGCGCCTGAAAGGCCGCGTGCGCCGCGCGAAGAACAAGGCAGTGCGCGATGAGGCGGGGCGCTATCTCGAAGCGCTGCGCCGCACGCTGGAGCAGGCGGACGGGCTGGACGCCATCTTTGACAAGCACATGACGGACCGCCACGGTAAGTACCTCGTCTTCTGCGCCAACGCGGAGCACATGCGGGAGATGATGTCGCACGTGCCGGAGTGGTTCGGCAAAATCGACGCTGCGCCAAACATCTATTCCGCCCTCTCGGAGGACCCGACTGCCGCGGAGGCGTTCGCGGCGTTCAAGGCGGACGACAGCGCACACCTCAAGCTGCTGTTCTGCGTGGACATGCTGAACGAGGGCGTGCACGTGGAGGACGTGAGCGGCGTGATTCTGTTCCGCCCGACGGTCTCTCCGATTATCTACAAGCAGCAAATCGGGCGCGCGCTGTCCGCGTCCAAGCTGAAAGAGCCGATTATCTTCGACATTGTGAACAACGTCGAGAACCTGTACAGCATCGGCGCGCTGCAGCAGGAGATGCAGGCGGCGGTCAACTACTACCGCTTCCTCGGCGAGGGCGGCATGGTCGTCAACGAGCGCTTCAAGCTGATTGACGAGCTGCGGGACGCGCGTGCGCTGTTCGAGCAGCTCAACGACACGCTGGTCGCGTCCTGGGACCTGATGTACGAGTACGCAAAGCAGTATTACGACGCGCACGGCGACCTGAACGTCCCGCGCCGCTATAAGACCGCGGACGGCTACGCCCTCGGCTCCTGGCTGCAGACGCAGCGCAAGGTGTACGCGGGGGAGCAGTACGGCAACCTGAGCGAAGAGCGCATTGCCAAGCTGAACGCGATTGGTATGCGCTGGGGCAGCTATCTGGACGACGCATGGACGCGCTACTATCAGGCAGCAAAGGCGTACTACGAAGCGCACGGCGACCTGCGTGTGAACGTGAATGAGACGACGGAGGACGGGCTGGCGCTCGGCTCCTGGCTGGCGCGGTTGCGCACCTACAAAAAGAGCGGCATCCGCAGCACCTACCTGACGCCCGAGCGCATCGCCGCGCTGGAGCAGTTGGGCATGGTTTGGGCGGTGCCGGATTATCTCTGGGAGGAGAACTTCGCCGCCGCCATGCAGTATTACCGCGAACACGGCAATTTGGAGATGCCCAACAACCATGTGACGGCGGAGGGCCTGCGCCTCGGCGCGTGGGTCAGCAAGCAACGTGCCATCCGCAACGGAACAAGCACAAACGGCGCGGCGCTGTCGCAGGAGCAAATCAACAGTCTGGACAGCATCGGCATGGTCTGGGCGAGCCGACACGAGCGCGCCTGGGCGCAGGGCTATGAAGAGGCAAAGCGCTATCACGCGGCGCACGGCGACCTTGACGTCCCCAAGACCTATGCCGCGCCCTCGGGCTACGCGCTGGGCAACTGGCTTGCGCGCCGGCGCGACAAGGGCAGGTACGGGCACACGCCGGAGCAGCGGGCGCAGTTAGACGCGCTGGGCTTCGTCTGGGATAAGCCTGACCCGTGGGAAACGCGCTACGCGCTGGCGAAGGCATATTACGAAGCGCACGGCAACCTGAATTGTCCAGCGCAGTATCAGGCGGGCGGCGTCTGGCTGTACAAATGGCTAAACGAGCAGCGGCAGATTTACCTCGGCAAGCGCAGGGGAAAGGCGCTGACGGAGGAGCAAATCCGGCGGCTGGACGCGCTTGGCATGGTCTGGGACAACCGGAACCACCGAAAGTGGAGCGCCGCATGGGAGGCGAGCTATCAGGACGCCAGGGCGTATTACGCGGCGCACGGCGACCTGAAGGTGCCGGACGGCTACAAGGGTACATCCGGCAAGTTGCTGCCGCGCTGGCTGCTGCGCCAACGGGAGCTGCGCCGGGACGGCAAGCTGACCGACGCGCAAATCCGGCGGCTGGACGCGCTACAAATCGACTGGGGCATTGCGCCTTCCACGATGAGGCGCGGCAGGAGGAAGCCGGAAAAGCAGG
>JAILRK010000229.1 GCA_024698225.1 Oscillospiraceae bacterium
CATCCTCGCGCTCTCGCTGGTGGGCTACCCCTCGGCGAACGTGGTGGAGGACCTCGGCGCGCAGGGCATCTGCATCAGCGCGGGCAGCGCCTGCCACCGCGGGCGCGCCAGCCACGTCTATGAGGCGATGAACCTGCCGAAAAAGGTCAAGGCGGGCGTGCTGCGCGTCAGCTTCGGCCCCGAGACGCGCAAAAGCGACGTCGACGCCCTTGCGCAGGCGCTCGCGCACCACCGCGACACGCGCTTTCCGATGCTGTAATTGCGAAAAGGAACCGCCGCAGCGGTTCCTTTTTGCATGGAAACGTTTGGTTTTACGCCTTGGGCTGCAGCTTGCCGCCCTCCCATTTGGTGACGCAGAGGGCGCAGGAGATGTCGCCCGCGACGTTCAGGCAGGTGCGGCCCATGTCGAACAGACGGTCGACGCCGTAGATAATCATGATCATGTGGACGTCGATGCCCATCGCGGCGAGGACCATGGCGAGCATAATCATGCCCGCGCCGGGCGTACCGGCGGTGCCGATGGAGGCAAGCGTCGCGGTGACGACGATGATGACCATCTGCCCGACGCTGAGGTGGATGCCCGAGCAGGTGGCGAGGAAGATGGTGGCGACACACTGGTAGATCGCGGTGCCGTCCATGTTGATGGTCGCGCCCAGCGGCAGGACGAAGGAGGAGATGTCCTCCTCTGCGCCCAGCGTGTCCGCGCACTCCTTGGACACGGGCAGCGTCGCCGCCGAGGAGGTGGAGGTGAAGGCGAAAATCATCGCGGGGCCCGCGCCCTTGAAGAAGGCCAGGGGGCTGACGCCGGCGAAAGCCTTTGCGGAGAAGGAGTAGACCAGAATCGCGTGCAGCGCGTAGCCGATGTAGGCGCACAGCAGCACCAGCGCCAGCGAGCCGAGGATGTTCGGGCCCTGCGTGGCGACGACCCAGGTCATCATGGCAAACACGCCGATGGGGCTGAGGCTGATGACAAACGCCATGACCTTTTCAATGACGGCATAGGCGCTGGAGACGAAGCTCTTGACGACGTTCGCCTTCTCGCCCGCGGCGAGGATGCCGCCGCCGAGCAGCAGGGAGATGACGATGACCTGCAGCATGTCGGCGTTGACGAAGGCGGACCACATGTTGCTGGGGAACATGGCAACGAGGGTGTCCATGAAGTTCTGGGAGGTCTTGCCCGTCCACTCGGCGCCCTCGGCGTTCTGCAGCACGGGGAACAGGCCCGCGCCGTTGAAGATGTTGGCAAGCACCAGCCCGATGACGCAGGCGATGGCGGTGGTCACGAGGAAGTACGCCACCGTCTTCCAGCCGACGGAGCCGACCTTCCGCATGTCGCCCATGGAGATGATGCCGTCAATCATCGACAGCAGCACCACGGGAACGACGAGGAACTTGAGCAGATTGACGAAGATGGTGCCGAAGGGCTTGAGATAGCTCGCTGTGAAGTCCGCAAGACCGGCGAAGTAGCACACGAGACCCAGCACGACGCCGGCTGCCAATGCGCACACAATCCGCATCGGCAGGCTCATTTTTTTCTTTTCCATACCCACTCACTCCTAACATTTTTTCAGACGGCGCGCACAGACAGACTCTGCGCCACCTGTTGCAGTTTAGTATACCATTTTTGTCGGATTTTTACAAGCCTTGTTTTCTTTTTAACAATTTTATTGTGCAACATCTTCATTTCTTGTCAAAAACTGACTAAATGGACAAGTTTTTCGCCAAAAACCGCGGCATTGTTTGGGCAAAATCCCATCTTGCTTTTTTCCCTGCTTTCGCGTAATCTTTTACAAAGAAAATTTCAGCCAAGGAGGAACGCCGTTATGACGCTGCACGACAGAACGCATTTCAAAGTCGGCACGTATGGTGTTTTTATTTCCTCCTTTGCTGTTGATGTTGTTGGTATTCGTCGGTAGTGTTTCTGCCGGCGGTTTTTTTTACCCATCCATATCCACCGACCAAAGAGAGAAGGAGAATCACATGAAAAAACAACTCGGTCAGGAAGCCATTTACGACGCCCGTGAGCTGGGAATCCCCCGTATGCTGGTCCTCGGCTTGCAGCATCTGTTCGCCATGTTCGGCGCAACGGTGCTGGTCCCCATCCTGGTGCAGGGCTACGGCCTGCCGCTGAGCATTCAGACCACGCTGCTCTTCGCCGGCCTGGGCACGCTGCTGTTCCACGTGTGCACAAAGTTCAAGGTCCCCGCGTTCCTCGGCTCGTCCTTCGCGTATCTGGGCGGCTTCGCCGCCGTCGCCAACCTCGACGCGGGCAAGTACGCCACGATGACGCCCGACGACAAGCTCGCCTACGCGCTCGGCGGCATCGTGATTGCGGGTCTGCTGTACCTCGTGCTGGCGCTGCTGTTCAAGGTGCTCGGCGCGTGGAAGGTCATGCGCTTCTTCCCGCCGGTCGTCACCGGACCGATGATTATCATGATTGGTCTCAACCTGGCGGGCAGCGCCATCAACAACGCCAGCACCAACTGGGCGCTTGCGCTGGTTGCCATCGTGGTGATTATCGTCGCGAACATCTGGGGCAAGGGCATGGTGAAGATTATCCCCATCCTGCTGGGCGTCGTGGTGAGCTACGTCGTCGCGCTGGTCACCGGGCAGGTGGACTTCACCGCCGTCAGCGAGGCGAGCATCATCGGCCTGCAGAAAATCACCCTCGCCCGCTTTGACCTCACCTCCATTCTGGTCATGGCGCCCATCGCCATCGCCGCGATGATGGAGCACATCGGCGACGTGTCCGCCATCTCCTCCACCACCGGCAACAACTTCATCTCCGACCCCGGTCTGCACCGCACGCTCGTCGGTGACGGCCTCGCCACCGCGCTTGCCGGCATGTTCGGCGGCCCCGCGAACACCACCTACGGCGAGAACACCGGCGTGCTGGCGCTCTCCCGCGTGTATGACCCGCGCGTCATCCGCCTTGCCGCCATCTACGCCATCATCCTCTCCTTCTCCCCGAAGTTCGACGCGCTGGTCAACTCCATCCCCGCGGCAATCGTCGGCGGCGTGAGCTTCATCCTCTACGGCATGATTTCCGCAGTGGGCGTGCGCAACATCGTGGAGAACCGCGTTGACCTGACCAAGTCCCGCAACCTCATCATCGCGGCGGTGATGTTCGTCAGCGGCCTCGGCTTCAGCTCCACCGGCGGCATCACCTTCATGATTGGCGACGCGGCGGTCACGCTGACCGGCCTCGCCATCGCCGCACTCGCCGGCGTGCTGCTCAACGCCCTGCTCCCCGGCAACGACTACGAGTTCGGCGCCACCGAAAACGCCGACAAGTCCGCCGACCTCGGCAGCTACTGAGCCGACGTTCTTTCCTTCCCGACACTCACAAAATCACCCCGCGCCCATGGGTGCGGGGTGATTTTTGTGTGCTGTCGTCATGGCGTTGCAGCGTGCCGGAGGCGGCACGCCTGCGCGTTTGCGCAAAATCCCGCTCCACGCCGCGCCGTCGCTCCTTCTTGGCTCCCCCTTTGGGGGAGCTGGCGCGCAGCGCCTGAGAGGGCCGGCACGCAGCGCCACACCGCGGCGGACCCTCTCCGTCACTCGCTCCGCTCGTGCCACCTCCCCCGGAGGGGGAGGCAAGCGG
>JAILRK010000258.1 GCA_024698225.1 Oscillospiraceae bacterium
CGAGATCGAGCGTGACGTAAACGCCCATGGGCTTGCCCAGCGCGCGCGCCGCCTCGCGGGAGCGCACCTCCACGACATGCACGCCGTAGCCGCGCCGCTCGCGCTCGGCGGTTCGCACGCCGCTGAGCGTTTCCGCCGCGCCGCGGTGCAGTTCGTGCGCTTCCAGCGCCAGATCCGTGCGTCTTGCCGCCATGTTTTCCGCCTCGCTTCCACAAAATGTAGTGCATTTTGCTTAGTATTGCCACCAAGCCTTGCTTTCATGAAAAAAATCTCCGAAAAAAAGCAAAAAAAGCTTGCAATTTCGGCAGAACTTTGCTAAAATACCAATCTGCACGGTGGTAGGTATCACCGTAGAACGAAATCGGAGGAGGTGTTTGGTTTGCCGAATATCAAGTCTGCCAAGAAGCGCGTTCAGCTTTCCGAGGTCCACAATGCCCGCAACAAGGCGGAGCGCAGCACTCTGAAGACCGCGCTGAAGAAGTTCGACGCCGCCGCCGCGGAGGGCAATCGCACCGAGGCCGAGGGCGCTTACAAGGTCGCGGTCAAGACCGTGGACAAGGCTGTCGCCAAGGGCATTCTGCACAAGAACAACGCCGCGCACAAGAAGAGCGCGCTGACGCTGAAGCTCAACGCGATGAACTGATGGGCAAACGAAAGCACCGCCGCGAGGCGGTGCTTTTTCCGTTTGTGTTAAAAAAACGACAAAAGGCGGCTTGCGCCGCCTTTCATCGCTTTCCGGTCTCAGTCCTCCGCGGAGACGACCGCTTCCTCCGCCCTGCGCATGGCGACGATCAGCGTTTCCCACGCCTCGGCGGTCCTGCCCTTCTCCAGCGCCTCGGTGGCGTCGGCGACGGCGGCAAAAAGCCGGAAATACTGGGTCTGGTAGAGTTCCATTTTTTGTTTCTCCTTTCAACAAATTCCCCCTAAATACAAGCAAATAGTACCATGAAACAACAGAAAATGCAACAAAAATCGTTCGACGAGCTTCGACACGATGCGACGCTCCCCCACGCTGGATCGCCGCTTCTCGCGCTTGACAAAGCGCGGCATCCTATATACAATAACGCTACTGTGTATTTGATAGAAAAGGAGTTGTCTTCCCATGGAACACAGCAAAAAGAATTTTGACGCGATCGTCAACCTCTGCAAAAACCGCGGCTTCATCTTCCCCGGCAGCGAGATCTACGGCGGTCTCGCGAACTCGTGGGACTACGGCCCGCTGGGCGTGGAGTTCAAGAACAACGTCAAGCGCGCGTGGCTCAAGAAGTTCGTGCAGGAGAGCCCGTACAACGTCGGCCTCGACGCGGCGATCATCATGAACCCGACCACCTGGGTCACGACGGGCCACGTCGCGAGCTTCTCCGACCCCCTGCTCGACTGCAAGGCGTGCAAGGCGCGCCACCGCGCGGACAAGCTCATCGGCGAGGAGTTCCCCGACGTCAATACCGACGCGATGACCTTCGACGAGATGGACGAATTCATCGCCACGCACGAGAACGTCATCTGCCCCGTGTGCGGCAAGCATGACTTCACCCCCATCCGTAAATTTAACCTGATGTTCAAAACCGCCATCGGCGTGACCGAGGACTCCTCCTCGACCGTGTACCTCCGCCCCGAGACGGCGCAGGGCATCTTCGTCAACTTCGCGAACATCGCGCGCACGACGCGCAAGAAGCTCCCGTTCGGCGTGTGCCAGGTCGGCAAGGCGTTTCGCAACGAGATCACGCCCGGCAACTTCACCTTCCGCACGCGCGAGTTCGAGCAGATGGAGTGCGAGTTCTTCTGCAAGCCCGGCACGGACCTCGAATGGTTCGCCTACTGGAAAGAATACTGCACCAACTGGCTCACGAGCCTCGGCATCAACAAGGAGCACCTGCGGCTGCGCGACCATGAGAAGGCGGAGCTCGCCTTCTACTCCCGCGCCACCACCGATATCGAGTACGCCTTCCCGTTCACCGACTGGGGCGAGCTGTGGGGCATCGCCGACCGCACGGACTATGA
>JAILRK010000049.1 GCA_024698225.1 Oscillospiraceae bacterium
GCGCCGCAGCGCGCTCATGCAGCCGCCGCAGCCCAGCGCCGCGCCGAGGTCGTGGCAGAGCGTGCGGATGTACGTGCCCTTCGAGCAGACGACGCGCAGGCCAAAGTCGCCGCGCTCGTCCGGCGGCAGCAGCTCCAGCGCCTCGATGACGATGCGCCGGGGCTTGCGCTCGACCTCCACGCCCTTGCGCGCGAGGTCATAGAGCCGCTGCCCGTGGACGCGGACGGCGGAGTACATGGGCGGAAGCTGCTCCTGCTCGCCCAGAAAGCGCGGCAGCAGCGCGCGCAGCTCCGCCTCGCCGACGGCGACGCTTGCGCTTTGCAGCACCCTGCCCTGCGTGTCCTGCGTGTCGGTGACGACGCCGAGGCGCAGGCGCGCGCGGTATTCCTTGCGCCCGTCCTCGGCAAAGGGAATCGCCTTGGTCGCCTGCCCGACGAACACGGGGAGCACGCCCGTCGCCATCGGGTCCAGCGTGCCGGCGTGCCCGACGCGCTTTTCGTGGTACGCGCCGCGCAGCTTCGCGCACACGTCCATGCTCGTCCAGCCGGCGGGCTTGTCGATGACGACGATGCCGTCAGGCATTGCCCACCTCGATGCACGCCGCGACGAGGGCGCGCTTGACCGCCTCGCCGTCCATGCCGCCGATGACGCAGCCGGACGCCGCGCGGTGCCCGCCGCCGCCAAAGCGCTCGCACACGCGGGTGGCGTTGACGCGCGGGCCGGTGCGGACGCTGACCTTCCAGCGCCCGTCCGCCTGCTCCTTCAGCGTGACGGAGCAGTCCTGCCCCTCCACCAGTCCGCCGAGGGCGGCGAGGTCGTCCATGTCGTTTTCGTCGAGTGACAGCTCGCGGATGAGCGCCTGCGAAAGCTGCACCACGACGATGCGTCCCTCGTCATAGTATTCCATCTGGCTGAGCAGCCGCGCCTCCAGGGCGAGGCGCTTTTTGCTTTTGGTGCGGAACAGGGCCTTGTTCACGGGGCGCACGTCGATGCCGGTGTCCATCAGCGCCGCGGCGGCGCGGTGGGTGTCGGCGGTGACGTTGGAGTAGACGAAGCAGCCCGTGTCCGTCGCCACGCCGACGTAGAGCGGCAGCGCCGCCTCCGCCGTCAGCGCGCCCAGCTCCTGCGCGACCGCGCAGATGATCTCGGCGCAGGCGGCGCACTCGGGGTGCACGCAGCACAGCGCGCCGAAGTTCTCATAGCTGGGGTGGTGGTCGATGGCGAGGTCAACCTTGTCGCGCAGGTCCGCGGCGTTGTCGGGGAAGAGCCCCAGCGCCGCGAGGTCCACGGAGACCACGGTGTCCTGCGCCCAGCCCTCGGGCGCCCAGAGCGCGTCCACATAGGGGGCGTAGCGCTCGGTGACCTCGGCGTTGTGCAGCAGATACGCGGTCTTGCCGAGGTTGCGCAGCACGTGGCACAGGCCCGCCGCGCAGCCCAGCGTGTCGCCGTCGGGGCGGCGGTGGGTCAGAATCAGATAGTTGTCGTGCGCGCGGAGAAAGTCCGCGACTTCGGGAATGCTCAGCATGGTGCATCCGCCTCCGTTTCTGTGGTTTCGTTTGCCGGGTTTGCGGGCTTGACGACCTTGGGGTCGCGCAGCATCTCAAGGATGTGCGCGCCGTACTCAATCGAGTCGTCCGCGACGAACTGCAGCTCCGGCGTGTAGCGCAGCTGCACCGCCTGCCCCAGCTCGCGGCGCAGCCAGCCGGCGGCGCTCTTCAGGCCCTTGACCACGTCCTTTTCCTGCGTCTTGTCCAGCACGCTGACGAACACGCGGCAGTAGCGCAGGTCGGTGGTGGTGTCCACGTGGGTGACGGTCACCATGCCGCCCTGCACGCGCGGGTCCTTCAGGGCGGGGATGAGCGCGGAGAGCTCCTTTTGGATTTCCTCATTGATGCGGTTGATGCGATTGCCTGCCATAATCGGTGTTCCTCCTTTGTGGAGATGATAAAAATGAGAAGGGGCGGGCGTGTGCGCCCGCCCCTGAACGGCTGTGTGTGGGTTACTGCTCAATCTGCTCCATGACGAAGGCTTCCACCACGTCGCCGAGCTTGACGTCGTTGAACTTCTCGAAGCTCAGGCCGCACTCGTAGCCGGAGGAGACCTCCTTGACCGCGTCCTTGAAGCGCTGGAGCGAGGCAAGGTGTCCCTCGTGGACGACGATGCCGTCGCGCACGATGCGCACCTCGCAGGCGCGCTGCATCTTGCCGTCGGTGACGTAGCAGCCGGCGACGGTGCCGACGCTGGAGACCTTGTAGGTCTGGCGCACCTCGGCGTGCCCGATGATGCTCTCGCGGAACTTGGGGGCGAGCATGCCCTTCATCGCCGCCTCGACCTCGTCGATGGCGTCGTAGATGACGCGGTACATGCGCATATCGACGTGCATGCGCTTCGCGCTTTCCGCCGCCACGGCGTCGGGACGCACGTTGAAGCCGACGATGATTGCGCCCGTGGTGGACGCCAGCATGACGTCGCTCTCGTTGATGGCGCCGACCGCGCCGTGGATGACGCGCACGCGCACCTCGTCGTTGCTGAGCTTTTCGAGCGAGCTCTTGACCGCCTCGACGCTGCCCTGCACGTCCGCCTTGACAATCAGGTTGAGGTTCTTCATCTCGCCCGCCTGAATCTGGCTGAACAGGTCCTCCAGCGAGACCTTGGTGACGGGCGCCGTCGCCTTGAGCTTCTCCTCCGCCTTGCGCTGCTCGACCAACTGACGGGCAAGGCGCTCGTCCGCGACGGCGTTGAAGTTCGCGCCCGCGCCGGGCACGTCGCCAAGACCCGTAATCTCCACGGGGACGCTGGGGCCCGCCTCGGTCATGTACTGACCCTTGTCGCCAATCATCGCGCGCACGCGCCCGACGGCGGTGCCGGCGATGATGATGTCGCCCTGATGCAGCGTGCCGTTCTGGACGAGCAGCGTGGCGATGGGTCCGCGGCCCTTGTCCAGCCGCGCCTCAATCACCGTGCCGCTGGCGGCGCGGTTCGGGTTCGCCTTCAGCTCGCCGACCTCGGCGGTCAGCGCCACGTTCTCCAGCAGCTCGTCCACGCCCATGCCGGTCTTCGCGGAAATCGGGCAGACGATGGTGTCGCCGCCCCAGTCCTCGGCAAGCAGGTCGTACTCGGTGAGCTGCTGCTTGATGCGCTCGGGGTTGGCGTCGGGCTTGTCCATCTTGTTGATTGCCACGATGATGGGGATGCCCGCCGCCTTGGCGTGGTTGATGGACTCGACGGTCTGCGGCATGATGCCGTCCTCCGCCGCCACGACGAGGATGGCGATGTCCGTCACCATCGCGCCGCGGGCGCGCATGGAGGTGAACGCCTCATGGCCCGGGGTGTCGAGGAAGGTGATGGGCTTGCCGTTGATTTTCACCTGATAGGCGCCGATGTGCTGCGTGATGCCGCCCGCCTCGCCGGAGGCGACCTTGGCGTTGCGGATGTAGTCGAGCAGGGAGGTCTTGCCGTGGTCGACGTGGCCCATGACCACGACGACGGGGGCGCGGAGCTCCAGCTCCTCGTCGCTGTCCTGGTGGTCGTCGATGAGCTTTTCCTCGATGGTGACGACGACCTCCTTCTCGACCTTGCAGCCGAGCTCCTCCGCCACGAAGGAGGCGGTGTCGAAGTCAATCATCTGGGACAGGGACGCCATGACGCCGTTGCGCACGAGGCACTTGACGACCTCCGCGCCGGTCTTCTTCATGCGGGACGCCAGCTCCTGCACGCTGATTTCGTCCGGGATGCGGACGGTGACGGGCGTCTTCTTCAGCGCCTCAAGCTGCAGGCGGCGCAGACGCGCTGCCTCCTCCTGCTTGCGCTTGCTGGACATGG
>JAILRK010000084.1 GCA_024698225.1 Oscillospiraceae bacterium
CTTGCCACCGCCTGGATTACCGCCTTTGGCAACGGCGGCGAAAAGCTCAGCACGGTAAATCTGGACCGCATGCGCACGTCCTGCGAGGAAAAGACGGACGACCACGCCTATTATGAGGGAATGTCCCAGTGGCTGGACCAGCTGGCGCACATGCAGCGCACCGGGCGCGTGCCGCGGCCCGTGACCTACTGGCTCATGGTCTGTGCCATCAGTGCGCTGGCGGGCGCGGTGTTCGGCGGGGTTGCGCTGGGGATTGCGCGCGTGCGCATGGCGCCCCCGCGGGAGAAGCGGGAGGCGGACGAATACATCGACCCCGACGGCTCGCGCATCCGCGACGCGGGGCGGTACTTCCTCTACACCTCAACCGCGCGGCGGTATGACCCGCCGCAGAAAAAAAGCTCCGGCTCCGGCCGGTCGGGCGGGAGTTCGTTTTCGCACTCCTACTCCGGCTCCTCCGGCAGCAGCCACTCCGGCTCCGGGCGCCGCTTCTGAGCCGCTGCGGCAGATGAAGAAAACGTCAAAAAGGGGGCGCTTCCATACGGAAGCGCCCCCTTTGGAGATATAAGAAGGATTCTTACAGCAGGTTCTCCTCGGTCTGCTTGTCGAAGAGATGGATGAGCTTGGCGGGGAAGTGGAACTTCATCGTGCTGCCGTTGCTGACGTCCTTGCCCTCGAGCTCGGTGGTGGGGATGATGGCGACGATGTCCTGACCGCCTGCGTTCATGTGCAGGTGCAGCTCGGAGCCCATCATTTCGCTGACCTCGATGCGGCCCTCAATGCCGTTGTCGTCCAGCACGACGTGCACGGGACGAACGCCGACGATGACGTCCATGGACTTGGTGCCCTTCGCGGCGAGCTTGGCGTTCTGGTCGGCGGTGAGCTCGACACGGCTGCCGAGAATCTCAACGCAGTACTTGCCGCCGTTCTCGACGAGCTTGGCGTTGTGGAAGAAGTTCATCTGCGGGGTGCCGATGAAGCCGGCGACGAAGAGGTTCGTCGGGTGGTTGAAGACTTCCTGCGGGGTGCCAATCTGCTGGATAAAGCCGTCCTTCATGATGACGATACGGTCGCCCAGCGTCATCGCCTCGACCTGGTCGTGCGTGACGTAGATGAAGGTGGTGTTGATCTGCTGGCGCAGCTTGATGATTTCAGCGCGCATCTGGTTACGCAGCTTCGCGTCGAGGTTCGACAGCGGCTCGTCCATCAGCAGGACCTTCGGCTCGCGGACGATGGCGCGGCCGATGGCAACACGCTGGCGCTGACCACCGGACAGGGCCTTCGGCTTACGGGGCAGATACTGGGTGATGCCCAGCGTCTCCGCCGCGTGGTCGACGCGCTGCTTGATTTCGTCAGCGGGCATCTTGCGCAGCTTGAGCGGGAACTCCATGTTCTCACGAACCGTCATGTGGGGATACAGGGCGTAGCTCTGGAAGACCATTGCGATGTCGCGGTCCTTGGGGGCGACGTCGTTCATCAGCTTGCCGTCGATGTACAGCTCGCCGCTGGAGATTTCTTCAAGACCGGCGACCATGCGCAGCGTGGTGGACTTGCCGCAGCCGGACGGGCCGACGAGGACGATGAACTCCTTGTCCTTGATGTCGAGGTTGAACTTCTGCACCGCGACAACGCCTTCGTCCGTGACCTGAAGATTGATCTTCTTCTCCTCTTCGAGAGCCTTCTTGGCCTTCTTCTTGCTCTCGCCGGGCGCGTGGGGATAGACCTTCATGATGTTCTTGAGAGATACCTCTGCCATAATGCTTTGACCGTAGCTCCGCTGCATCCGCAAACCGGAGCCTCGCGGACATCCGCACGGGATGTGCCGCATTGCGACAGGTCTCCACGCTGCCGCACCGTCGGTCGGACGGGGGATTCCTCCTTTTTGTGTTCCTCCCGCAGCTTACAGAGGTGGAGTAGCGGCGGGGGTTGGATTAAAATTTGTCCAGACGGACAAGCAGTATTATAGCGGAAGACTTGGACAAGTACAACAAAAAAATACGGATTACAGAAGAAATAGGCGTTTCTTACAAGCTGAAGTGTGCGTTTTTGTGGTGTTTGACGAGGATGGTTGCAATCCTGCTTTGTGTGGGGTATACTGGTGCTATCATTTGAACAGGGAGAAAAACCTATGTGGGCGGAACATGCAGTTTTTTATCAAATCTATCCCCTCGGGCTCTGCGGTGCACCGCAGCAGAACGACGGGGTGCCGGCGCACCGCATCCTTGCGCTGAAGGACTGGGCGGCACACGTCGAGGCGTTGGGTGCGAACGCCGTGTACCTCTCGCCGGTGTTTGAGAGCGACGAGCACGGCTATGACACGCGGGATTACCGCACGCTGGACTGCCGTCTCGGCACGAACGAGGACTTCAGGGAGGTCGTGCGCACCTTCCACGCACACGGCGTCCGGGTCGTCATCGACGCGGTGTTCAATCACGTCGGACGCAATTTCTGGGCGTTTCGCGACGTGCGGGAAAAGAAATGGGACTCTGCCTACAAAGACTGGTTCCACCTCAGCTTCGACGGCAACACCGCCTATAACGACGGCTTCTGGTACGAGGCATGGGAGGGTTGCTACAACCTCGTCAAGCTCAATCTGCGCAATCCCGCCGTGGTGGACTACCTGCTTGACACCGTGCGCTTCTGGACGCAGGAATTCGACGTGGACGGGCTGCGCCTCGACGTGGCGTACTGTCTCGACCTCGACTTCATTCGTCGCCTGCGCGCCTTTACGGACGCGCTCAAGCCGGAGTTCTTCCTCGTCGGTGAGACGCTGCACGGCGACTACAACCGCTGGGTGGGGGACGGCCTGCTGCACTCCTGCACGAACTATGAGTGCTACAAGGGTCTGTATTCCAGCCTCAACTCCATGAACCTCTTTGAACTGGTCCATTCGCTCAAGCGGCAGTTCGGTCCGGAGCCCTGGACGCTCTACAAAGGCAAGCAATTGTTCAGCTTTGTGGACAACCACGATGTCACACGCGCGGCAAGCATCCTGACGAATCCGCGGCATCTGCCGCTGCTGTACGCGCTGCTGTTCGGCATGCCCGGCATCCCCTGCGTGTACTATGGCAGCGAGTGGGGCGAGCAGGCGCGCAAGCAGAGCGGCGGCGACTGGAATCTGCGCCCCGCCTTCGACGCCCCGCGCCACACGGAGCTGACGGCGTGGATTGCGCGGCTTGCCCACGCCCGCCGCTCCAGTGCCGCGCTGTGCCGGGGCGATTTCATGGACAAGCTGCTCACCAATCGCCAGACCATCTTCCAGCGCCGGGTGGACGGCGAGCGCGTGCTCGTTGCCGTCAATGCCGACGCCGCGCCCTTTCGTGCGCACTGCGACTACGGCTGCGGGCGCGCAACCGACCTGCTGACCGGACGCGACGTGGACTTCGGCGGCGGGCTTGAGCTGCCGCCCTACGGCGCGATGTATCTGCGGTGCGAGCGCTGAGCGCCCGCTGAACGGAATCGAAAAGGCCCTGTCCGGAGGACAATCCTCCGAACAGGGCTTTTGTCAGTATCGTTCCACCACGTCAACCTGCGTGATGCCGTAGTAGCGGAATGCGCGCATTGCCGTCTCGTCGATGGCCTCGCCGCAAACGAGGATTGGCACGGCGGGCGGACAGCTGACGCAGGGAGCGGCGAGCACGCGGCCGAGCGCCTGCTCCACCGGCAGCGTCTGCGCGGGGGAGAGCATCGCCTCGCGCGGGGAGGTGAGGCGCCGCGGCACGCCGAGTGCGGGTGGGCGCTGCGTCAGCGCTGTGCGCGGTGCAATCGCCCCGAGCGC
>JAILRK010000091.1 GCA_024698225.1 Oscillospiraceae bacterium
CTCAAGGGCAACGTTGTGGACATGGCAATCGGCGTCATCATCGGCGGCGCGTTTGCCGCCATCACCGGCTCGCTGGTCAAGGACGTGATTACCCCGCTGCTGGCGGCGCTGTTCAACAGCCCGAACACCGACGCGCTGAACATCACCCTGCGCGCCGCGACCGAGGACACGGAGGCGATTGTGCTGGGCCTGGGCACCTTCATCGGCACGATTGTCAACTTCCTCGTCATCGCGCTGGTGCTCTTCTCCGTCATCAAGGCGATGAACAAGGCGAAGGAGATCTCCGAGGCAAAGAAGAAGAAGGAAGAGGCGGCTGCCGCCGCGGCGCCCGCCGAGCCCTCCGCCGAGGAGAAGCTGCTCACCGAGATTCGCGACCTCCTCAAGGAGAAGAAGTAAACGATGCAGGAGCTGCTGCGCGCCGGACTGCGCGCGCTGGGGCTGGATGAGGCGAAGGCGGAGCCGCTGGAGGCCTATGCCCGGCTGGTGCTGGAGCGCAACCGCGTGATGAACCTGACCGCCATCACCGACGAGGCGGACTTTGCGCGGCTGCACCTGCTCGACAGCGCGGCGCTGCTCGGCGTGGCGGACTTCGGCGGCGCGCGCGTGGTGGACGTGGGCACGGGCGCGGGCTTCCCGGGTGTGCCCCTGCGCATCCTGCGCGAGGATTTTGACCTGACGCTGCTCGACAGCACGGCGAAGCGCGTGGCGTTTCTTGCCGAGAGCTGCCGCGCGCTGGGGCTGCGGCGCGTGGACTGCGTCTGCGCACGCGCGGAGGACTTTGCCGCCGACGAACGCGAGCGCTATGACATCGCGGTCTCGCGCGCCGTGGCGGCGATGCCGGTGCTCTGCGAGCTCTGCCTGCCGCTCGTGCGCGTGGGCGGACGCTTCCTCGCCATGAAGAGCGCGCGCAGCGACGACGAGCTCGCCGCCGCGGCGCACGCCATCGAGACGCTTGGCGGCGCGGTGGAGCGCGTCGTCGATTACACCATCCCCGGCAGCGCGGTGACGCACCGCGTCGTCATCATAAGCAAGCTGCGCCCGACGCCGCGCGCCTATCCGCGCGCCTTCGGGCAAATCAAGAAAAAACCATTGTAAGCGCCCGGGGCCATCGGGCGCGGAGGAGTACACCGTGGGACAGGTCATCGCCATCGTGTCCGGCAAGGGCGGCACGGGAAAAACTGCATTGACGGCGCTCATCGGCGTTGCGCTTGCGCAGCAGGGCAAGCAGACCTTGCTGCTGGACTGCGACGTGGGTCTGCGCGACCTGGACCTCGCGCTGGGCATGAGCGACCGCGTTCTGATGGATTTCTCGGACGTCATCGCCGGACGCGCGACGCTTGCCGAGGCGGCGGTCCGGCACGAGCGGCTGAAGAATCTCTGGCTGCTCACCGCCCCGGTGACGACGGACGCGGCGCTGGCGGAGAAGGACGGCATGCAGGCGCTGCTGGACGCGGTGCGCGCCCGGTTCGACGTCTGCCTCGTGGACGGCGGCGCGGGTCTGGGCGAGAGCTTCCGCCTTGCCACGCGCTGTGTGGACCGCGTCGTCGTCGTGACCACGGCGGAGCCCTCCTGTCTGCGCGACGCCCAGCGCACCGTGATGGAGCTGGGCGGCTACCCCGACGGGTCGGTCCATCTGATTGTCAACCGCCTGCGGCGGCGGCTGCTGCGCTCCCTGCGCTCGAACATCGACGACGCGATGGACGTGGCGGGCCTGCCGCTGCTGGGCGTGGTGCCGGAGGACGAGGAGCTTTCGGCGCTGCTGGCGCAGGGCAGGGCGGACAGCTTCGGCTACTACTCCCCGGCGCGGCGCGCCGCGCGCAACATCGCGCGGCGGCTGTGCGGCGAGCGCGTGCCGCTGATGAAACTATAACGGGAGAGAGAGAAGTCACACGGTTCGATGCTTTCATCAAGCCGTTGAGGTCGTGCGCGCCGGCTGCACGCGGCCGTCTTCAACGGTTTCATTGAACGCATAGGACGAGAATGCCAAACGCTTGGCAGAAAGGAAAAAGATGAACATCGCACTGATCGCACATGACAATCGAAAGGAGCTCATGACGCAGTTCTGCACGGCCTACGCCGGAATCCTTTCCCACCACACGCTGTGTGCCACCAACACCACCGGCAAGATCATCTCGGACGCGACGGGCCTGAACATTCACCTGTTCATGAACGGCGCGCAGGGCGGCGACGAGCAAATCGGCGCGCGCATCGCCTACAACGAGATTGACCTCGTCCTCTATTTCCACGACCCGGGCAGCCCTGCCTATGACGCCAGCGTGGCGTATATCGCCAAGCTCTGCGACAAAAACCGCATTCCCCTGGCGACCAACTCCGGCACCGCCGAAGCCCTCGTGCTCGCCCTCGGCCGCGGCGACCTCGACTGGCGCGACATCGTCAACCCGAAGACCAAGCCCTTCATGGCATAAAAACGCGCCCTTCCGCGCAGAGCGGGCAGCTGCGGACGAATACAAAGCGTAAATAATAGCGAATATCCTACAAATTGGAATCAAAAATCGAACGAAAGAAAGAAGACAACCACTATGATGCAGTCCAGAACCCACACCTGCAACCAGCTCCGTCTGGAGAACGCCGGGGAGACCGTGCGCCTTGTCGGCTGGATGGAGAACGTCCGCGAGGTCGGCGGAAGCCTTGCCTTCGTCGTCCTGCGCGACTTCTACGGCACGACGCAGCTCGTCGTCGAGGACGCGGCGCTGCTCGCCCAGCTCAAGGGCTACAACAAGGAGTCCACCATCGCGGTGGACGGCGTCGTGCGCGAGCGCGCGAGCAAGAACCCCAAGCTGCCCACCGGCGACATTGAGATTGTGCCGGAGAAAATCGAGCTGCTGGGGCGCTGCCGCTACAACGAGCTGCCCTTTGAAATCAACCGCTCCCGCGAGGCGGACGAGTCCGCGCGCCTGAAGTACCGCTATCTCGACCTGCGCAACCCCGCGGTGAAGGCGAACATCATCCTGCGCTGCAACGTCATCGCGGCGCTGCGCAGCGCGATGCTCGCCCACGACTTCCTCGAGATTACCACGCCGATTCTCACCGCCTCCTCCCCCGAGGGTGCGCGCGACTATCTGGTGCCTGCGCGCAAGCACCCCGGCAAGTTCTATGCCTTGCCACAGGCGCCGCAGCAGTTCAAGCAGCTGCTGATGACCTCCGGCTTTGACCGCTACTTCCAGATTGCCCCCTGCTTCCGCGATGAGGACGCGCGCGGCGACCGCTCGCCCGGCGAGTTCTATCAGCTCGACATGGAGATGGCGTTCGCCTCGCAGGAGGACGTGTTCGCCATCTGCGAGGACGTGCTGCCCCCGATTTTCGCGAAGTTCGGCACCTATGACGTCGCCTCGAAGCCGCCCTTCCGCCGCATCGCCTACCTCGACGCGCTGGAGACCTACGGCACGGACAAGCCGGACCTGCGCATCGACCTGACCGCGACGGACGTGACCGCGCTGTTTGAGGGCACGGAGTTTGCGCCCTTTGCCAACCAGACCGTCAAGGCGGTCGTGATTGACAAGTGCAAGCTGACGCGCAAGCAGGTGGAAAAGCTGCTGACCGACTGCGAGGTGCAGAGCGGCAGCAAGGGCTACTGGTTCAAGACCGACGACAAGGGCGCGCTGGCGGGCGGCGTGGCGAAGTTCGTGGACGCGGCAAAGGCGCAGGCGCTGCTGCACCTCGCCCCCGACACGCTGGTCGTGCTCGCCACGACGACGAAGATGGCGGGCGTGGAAATCAAGACCTTCGGGCGCGCCTGCGAGGGCCACATGGACAAGGAGCGCTACGAGTTCTGCTGGATCACCGACTTCCCGATGTACGAGATTGGCGACGAGAGCGGCGAGCTGGAGTTCTGCCACAACCCGTTCTCCATGCCCAAGGGCGGGCTGGACGTGCTGCTCAAGGCGGAGCGCGGCGAGCTGGACCCGCTGACCATCATGGCGGACCAGTACGACCTCGTGTGCAACGGCGTGGAGCTGTCCTCCGGCGCGGTGCGCAACCACGACCCCGAAATCATGGTCAAGGCCTTCGAGCTGGTGCGCCTCGGCGAGGACGACGTCAAGGCGAAGTTCCCCGCCATGTACAACGCCTTCTGCTACGGCGCGCCGCCGCACGCGGGCATCGCCCCCGGCGTGGACCGCATGGTCATGCTGCTGGCGGGCGAGGACTCGATCCGCGAAATCATCCCCTTCCCCATGAACAAGAACGCGCAGGACGTGATGATGGGCGCACCGAGCGAGGTCACCCAAAAGCAGCTTGACGAGCTGCACATCGCCGTCACCGCAAAGGAAGACGCATGAGACGCCTTGCCGTACTCAGTTTGATATGCATGCTCCTGACGCTCGCCGCCTGCGGCGGGCGTCAGGTCGATTTGCCCCCCGCGCACGCGGAGACGCCCCCCGCGGCGCCGACGGCGGACGCAGAGCCCGGCACAGCCGAACCGGCGGAGGCACAGCCGGGCGCA
>JAILRK010000097.1 GCA_024698225.1 Oscillospiraceae bacterium
CATCTTGGTCTGCTTGTCAAAGTGCTCGTACATGCTGCGGAACGAGCGGTCCATCGTGCCGGACGCCTCGCCCGCGCGCAGGGTCTCGACAAAGGTGGTCGGCATCAGCTTGCCGCCGCGGTCCTCAAAGGAGGCGGCAAGAGAGCGCCCGCCCTCCACGTCGTCCGCCACCTGCCGGAGTATCTTTTTGAGCATCTTGTCCGTGGTCTTGTCCGCAATCAGGTGGACGGTGCGGCCCACGGGAATGCCCGCGCCCAGGATGATGGCGAACTGGCTGCACATCATGGTAAACGCCTTGGCGTTGAGCTTGGTGTCGAGGTCGCGCGAGAGCAGCCCGCCCTCCTTGACCTCCGAGATTTTGAGCACGATGTCGCACTCCTGCTTGATGCGGTCCACCGCATCCATCTGGTCGAACGCCTCAACCACGCCGTTGACGCGCTGCCCGCCGCGGGAGATGGCGCTGTATTTATATGTGGTCAAGCGCGGTCACCTCCTCTGCCTACATGGCGTTCTTGCGCACAAATGCCTCGTCGTGGGCAAAGCGCATGGCAGTGTCGCGGGTAATCTTCCCCTCGCGCACCAGGCGCACCAGACCCTGGTCCATCGTCTGCCCGCCCAGCGCGGCGCTGGTGGCGACGGCGTTTGCAATCTGCGGCGTGTTGCCGCTGCGAATCAGGTTACGGATGGCGTCGGTGACAAGCATCAGCTCCACGGCAAGCGTGCGCCCGCCGTTTTTCAGGGGCACGAGCTGCTGCGTCACCACAGCCTGAAGGCACATGGACAGCTGCAGGCGAATCTGTGTCTGCATGCCCTCGGGAAACACCTGCACCATGCGGTCCACCGCGTCGCTGGCGCTGCCGGTGTGCAGCGTGCCAAAGACCAGGTGTCCGGTCTCGGCGGCGGTGATGGCGGTTTCGATGGTGTCGCGGTCACGCATTTCGCCGATGAGGATGACGTTCGGGTCCTCGCGCAGGCTTGCGCGCAGACCCTCGGCAAAGCTCTTGGTGTCGCGCCCCACCTCGCGCTGGTTGATGGCGCACAGGTCCGGCTTGTAGAGGTACTCAACGGGGTCCTCCAGCGTGACGATGTGGCTTTTGCGGGTGTGGTTGATGTGGTCGAGCATGGCGGCAAGCGTCGTGGATTTGCCGCTGCCCGTCTCGCCGGTGACGAGGATGATGCCCTTGTGGTGGCGCGTGAGGTCCACCGCCGCAGGCGGCAGACCCAGCCCCTCCAGCTTGGGAATCTGCTCGCGCAGCAGACGCAGCGCCACGGAGGGCATGCCCTGCTGACGGAAGATGTGGACACGGCAGCGGTTGCCGCCCCACAGACCCGCGGAGTCGATTTCCACAGAGGGGTCCGTGCGGTCAAACTGCTCGCCGCAGAGCTGGCGGCAGAGCGCGTTGCAGTCCTCCTCGGTCAGCACCTCCTCGCACATATCCTCCAGTTGTCCGTCCAGCCGGAATTTCGGCGGCAGACCGCAAATGATATGAATATCGGACGCGCCGTTCGCCTTCGCCATGGCGACCATTTCGTCTACTGTCATCATATATCCGTTCCTCCTGATGAATCGATTATCGTTGCGCCGTCCCTGTGACGGCGGCGTCAGTCGTCCTGTGCAATCACGCGGCGCACCTCGCTGACGGTGGTGATGCCCTCGCGCACGAGGCGGATTGCGTTGCTGCGCAGCGGGACAAAGCCGCTGTCCGGCTTGCGCAGCACCTGCTCTATCTCGGCGCGTCCGCCGCCGCGGTTGATGATGGCGCGGATCTCGCGGTTGATGAGCAGCATCTCAAACACCGCAATGCGCCCCTTGTAGCCGGTGTTGAAGCACTCGGGACAGCCCGCGCCGCGGTAAAACTGCAGGCCCGGCTCCATCTCGATGCCAAGGTCCTCCAGCTCCTCCGCCGTGGGCGTGTACGCCTCGCGGCAGCCGGGGCAGATGCGGCGCACAAGGCGCTGGGAGATGACGCCGCGCAGCGCGCTGGAGATGAGGTAGCTTTCCACGCCCGTGTCCTCCAGACGCTCGATGGTACCGACGGCGTCGTTGGTGTGGATGGTGGAGAGCACGACGTGGCCCGTGATGGCGGAGCGCATGGCAATCTCCGCGGTCTCGCCGTCGCGGATTTCGCCCACGGCGATGATGTCTGGGTCCTGGCGCAGAATCGAGCGCAGACCGCTGGCGAAGGTCATGCCGGTCTTCTCGTTGATCTGCACCTGATTGACGCCCTCGATGTTGTACTCGACGGGGTCCTCCAGCGTGACGATGTTGACCTCGCGGGTGTTGAGGTCGGAGATGATGGTGTTCATCGTGGTGGACTTGCCGCTGCCCGTCGGGCCGACGATGAGCACCACGCCGCTGCGGCAGCGAATCATTTTTTCGTATTTGTCCAGGTCCGGACCGGTGAGACCGATTTGCTCCTTGCTGACGCCGCCCCCGGACTTGTCCAGCAGACGCATGACGATTTTCTCGCCGTAGACCGTGGGCAGCGTGGACACGCGCAGGTCGATGTCCTTCTCCTTGAGCTTGACGTTGAAGCGCCCGTCCTGCGGGATGCGCCGCTCGGCGATGTCCATGCCGGACATAATCTTGATGCGGGAGATGACCGAGCTCTGCAGCTCGCTGGGCACGGTGAGGATGTCGCGCATGACGCCGTCGATGCGCATGCGCACCTGCAGCTTCTTCTCATGCGGCTCCACATGGATATCGCTCGAGTGCTCGGTAATCGCGCGCTCGAGCAGCGAGTTGACCAGCCGGATGGTCGGCGCATTGGTCACGCCGTCCTCGCCGAGCTGATTGGTGGCGAAGCCCTCCGCCGCTGCCGCCTCGCCGCCGGCGGGGCGCTCGCGGCGCATCTCCTCGATGGCCTTCGCCGCGCCCTCGTTGCCGTAGAGCACCATAATCGCGTGCTCCACGGCGGCGGCACGCGCCAGCACCGGCACGACCTTCCGCCGCACCGCCTTGCGCACCTCTTCGATGGCATAGAAGTTCAGCGGGTCCGACATGGCAAGGTACAGCTCGTCCTTCACCTGGCGAATCGGCACCACCTGATACTGCTTGGCGATGTTCTTCGGGACGGTGGAGGCAAGCTCCGTCGGGATGGTTATTTTGGTGAGGTCCACGTATTCGATGCCGAGCTGAATCTGCAGCGCCTCGATGAGCTGGTCCTCTGTGATGATGTTGTTGGCGATGAGCACCTCGCCCAAGCGCCCCTTCTGTGTTTTCTGCAGGGCGAGTCCCTTTTCCAGCCCCTCCTGCGTGAGAGTTCCCGCAGCGAGCAGCAGTTCGCCCAAGCGCCGGTAAAACGCCATTGGTATGTATCTCCCTTCCGATGATAAAACGCGCGTCGCCGCGCAGCGTGCGCTTTACAGCTCGACCTCCGGCAGCAGGACCACCAGCATCGCCAGTGCGCCCTGCCAACTGGCGTCGCCCAGCCGCCGCACGTATATGACAACAGAGCGCCCGAAGGACGTCTTTGTGGTCATGCTGACCCACTCCTCCGTCTCCACACCCTGCTCCATCATCTCCTGCCACTTCTTCGACGGCAGGGTCACCTCCCGGATTTGCGTGTCGTCCTCCGCCGCGGAGAGAATCTTCCACTGCTCCAGCCGGCGCAGGAACGCGTTCGTGCCGCGCAGGCAGAAGACTCTCCCGTCGCGCAGCTCCACCACGCCCGCCGGCATCACGTCGGCGGCGAGCAGGTGCTTCTTTCCGTCCGCGCTCGCCATCGGCTCGTTCAGGTTCACCCTGCCGACCATCCCATAATAGGGGGCGGACGCCGTCTTCTCGAAGTGCAGGCCCGTTCCCGTCTGTGCGCGCTGCGCAATGTAGCTGAGCGGATGCGGGCTGTTGAACAGGTAGCCCTGGATTTTCTCGCAGCCAAGAATCTGCATCATGCGCAGCTGGTCCTTTGTCTCTACGCCCTCGATGAGCGTGGAGATGCCAAGCTCACGCGCCATATCGATGATTTTGGACACGATGATATAGTTGCGCCCGTCCGGTGTGAAGTTCTCCATGAACTTCATGTCAATCTTGATGAGGTCAAAGTCCAGCTCCCGCAGCAGGTTGAGCGTGGAATACTCGCTGCCGAAGTCGTCCATCCAGATGTCGAAACCGGCGGCGTGGAAACGGCGCATTTCGGTTTTGAGCATGTCCTGGTCGGTCACAAAGGCGGACTCCGTGATTTCAATCTTGATGAGGCTCCGGTCACAGTGTGCCTCGTCAAGCAGGGCGGTGATTTCCTTTACCATGTCGCGCTCTTCAAAGTCGCGGCGGGAGAGGTTGACCGACACGGGCACGATGGGCACGCCCAGCGCACGGCGCTCGTCAAACTCGCGCAGCACCTGCCGCACCACGAACAGATCCGCCTTGTAGAGCAGTCCACGCTCCTCCAGCACGGGGATGAACCGCCCCGGGGCGAGCAGACCGTACTGGGGGTCATTCCAGCGGCACAGCGCCTCCTCGTTGCAGACCTCGCTGGTGATGGAGCGGATGATGGGCTGATAATACACCATCAGCCAGCCGGACTCGATGGCCTCGTCGATGTGGCTGGCAATATACTCTTTGAACCGGAGCTCCTCGCCCAGTTTGCTGTCATAGATGCGCATGAAGTGCTTCTTGCTGCTGCGGATGCTGTCATACGCGTTGCGCGCACGGTCCAGAAGCGAAATGGCGCTTTCCGAGCCGGTGTACGGCGCGAAGCCCGCAAGACACGCCACGTCAAATTTCTCGCCCAGAAGCCGCTGTCCCTCGCGAACCAGTGTCAGCCCCGCCTCCGCCTCGTCGCGGTAGCACAGCACGCAGAACTGCCCGCCTGTGATGTGGCAGCAATAGCGGTCCGGAAAGGCGCGGCGCAGCAGCTCCGCCGTTTTCACAAGCAGCGCGTCGCCCTTCTCGTAGCCATAGCGGTTGTTGTAATCCCGCAGATGCTGCAGCTTGAGGTAGCCGACCATCGGCTCGAGCATGGGGTCCACCACGTTGGCGAGCAGGACGTCCGCGTGAGAGACAAAGAAGGACAGGTCGGGCAGGCCCGTGATGCGGTTGTTCTCGTGCTCGGCATCCTCTGCCAGCAGCGCGCTCTGGTGGATGCCCTGGCTGAGCGCCCCCTCGCCGTAGACGCCGCCGATGGTCTGGTCGTGCCCGCGTCGGCGCGCCTGATGGGCATAGATGTTGGCAAGGCGCAGCATATTCAGCGTGGTCTGCTCGGCGTTCGGCGTCGCAGTGACGTAGCCCGCCGCC
>JAILRK010000123.1 GCA_024698225.1 Oscillospiraceae bacterium
TCATAGAGACAGTCTCCTCCTTGTTTTTTTGGCGGAATACACACCGCCTGGATGTAGGCATTATAGCACCGATTTTTAGAATTATCAATAATTGTTCAGCAAAAACTAAACATAAAAGTGATTTTCATCGAAACAACACACGAAAAGAGTTATCGTTTGGCAATAATGTACAGATTTTGAATTTTGTATTTTAGAGTAATCTAAAATACAAAACAGGCAGAAGGCGCAATACCTTCTGCCTGTTGTACATTATAAATATAAATGTATATATGTCACCGGGGCGCGACGGCTCAAAAGCGCTGCGGCTCATAGCGAAACTGCGGGCGACCCTTTCTGTCGTAGTGCACGGTCATCAGCATGGCGTGGCGGTTGGGGTCATAGAGGGGGTTGCCCTTGATTTTGGGGTAGGGGCGGGCGTGGAAGACGCAAAGGTCAGTCACACCGTCCTCCGCCTTGACGAAGGAGTTGTGCCCCGGACCGAAGACGCCCTTTTCCGCATCGCTGCACAGCACGGGATAGCGCTCCTTCGTCCAGGCGCGCGGGTCGAGCAGGTCGGCGTTCTCGTCGATGCTCAGCATGCCCATGCAGTAGCGCTCGCCCGTTTCGCTGGCGGAGTAGGTCATGTAGATGCGTCCGCCGTGCTTGAGGAACGCGGGACCCTCGTTGACCCAGAAGCCGACGCGCTCCCAGTCGTAGTCCGGCGAGGTGAGCAACACCTGCGCGGTGGCGAGGCGGGTGGGGCTTTCCATGCGGGCGATGTAGAGGTTGGAGATTTTCTTGCCCTTGCCGACCTTCTCGGCCCAGATGAAGTAGCGCTCGCCGCGGTGCGTAAGGATGGTGGCGTCGAGCGAGAAGTCGCGGAAGGAGAAGCGGTCGCCCGCGGCGCACTGCATCATGCCGAGTTCCTCCCAGTCGTCGCGCATGGGGTCGCTGCCGGTGCAGTGGAGCACGTAGGGCCGCAGCTTCCACTTGCTGGCAACGTCGCTGGCGGCGAAGTAGATGTACCACTCCCCGTCGAGCAGGTGCAGCTCCGGCGCCCAGACGTGCAGGCTCATCGGGCCGGAGTCGTGCTTGACCCAGAGCGTCTTCTCCTCGGCGTCGGGCAGGTCGCGGATGGTCTGGGCGTGGCGCAGGACCACGCGGTCATACGCCGGCACCGAGGCGGTGAAATAGTAGCTGCCATCCGGCGCGCGGTACAGGTACGGGTCGGCGCGCTGGGCGATGAAGGGACGGTTGTAGGCGGTTTGCAGTTCCTGTGTACGTTTCATATCAGTTACCCCCAAAAGCATGTTGAGCCGATGCCTCGATTTTTTCAAAACAGAGTTGACACGGACTAATGCTTTAGATATAATTAAAATGGTTAAGGAAATTCTAAATTAAAGAATCCGTTCTGTCAAGAGCTTTCCGAAGGAGATGCCATGAATTTATTTTCGTACGACGGACCAATCTCCCGCTTTCTCTATCTGGTGGCGGACATTGTCGTGCTGCACCTGCTCTGGCTTCTGTGCAGTCTGCCCCTTTTTACCATGGGTGCGGCGAACACGGCGCTGTACTACAGCTGCATGAAGCGCATCCGCACCGGCGAGGGGCACGTCTGGCAGAACTTTCTTCAGTCCTTCCGCGCGAACTTCCGCCAGGCAACGCTGCTGTGGCTGCTGTTGCTTGCGGCGGGCGCGGTGCTGTTCACGGACCTGCGCATCGGCATGGCGGTGGGCGGCGGCCTGGGGCGCGCCATGCTTCTGAGCTGCTCGGTGTTCCTGATACCTTATATATTAGTACTGCTCTACATCTTCCCCGTGCAGGCGAAGTTTGAAAACACCCTGTTCGACAACTTCAAAAACGCGCTGCTGATGTCGCTGCAGAGCTTCGGCTATTCGCTGGTGCTGTTGCTCGTCGCCGGGACCTTTGTGGCGCTGGGGCTGTTCTTCCGCCCGTTCATCGGGCTGCTGATTTGCTGCGGGGCGGGGCTGTACGGCTATCTGACCTCCTCTGTGTTCGTGCAGATATTCCGCCGCTATCTGCCCGATGAATACGAGGAGGACTATGAGAAGTCGGACCTTTCTCATGAGCGTTGACACTGAGGGCGGCATTGCCGCTCTCCTGCAATATCAAAGCGAAAACATACAAAATTTGGGAGGTTTCTTATGAAAGCGTACAAATTCTGGTTCATTGTCGGAAGTCAGTCCCTCTACGGTCAGGACGTGCTGGACACCGTGGACGTCCGTGCCCGCGAGATGGCGCAGGAGCTCAGCGGCTGCCTGCCGTTCCCTCTGATTTATAAGGTGACGGCGAAGAGCAACAGCGAGATTGCCGACACCATCCGCGAGGCGAACTATGACACGGAGTGCGCGGGCATCGTCACCTGGTGCCACACGTTCAGCCCGTCGAAGATGTGGATTAACGGTCTTGCCGGTCTGCAAAAGCCCTGGTGCCACCTTGCCACGCAGTACAACGTCGAGATTCCCAACGAGGAAATCGACATGGACTTCATGAACCTCAACCAGGCGGCGCACGGCGACCGTGAGCACGGCTTCATCGGCGCGCGTCTGCGCCTGCCGCGCAAGATCATCGCCGGTCACTGGCGCAACGAGGGCGTTCAGAAGCGCCTTGGCGACTGGATGAAGACCGCCGTGGGCGTCGCCTTCTCCCGCTCGCTGAAGGTCATGCGGTTCGGCGACAACATGCGTGAGGTCGCCGTCACTGAGGGCGACAAGGTCGAGGCGCAGATTAAGCTTGGCTGGCAGGTCAACACCTGGGCGACGGGCGACCTCGTCCGCGAGATGAACAAGGTCACCGAGGCGGAGATTGACGCGCTGTGCGCCGAGTACGAGAGCAAGTACGACATCGCCACCGACAACACCGCTGCCATCCGCTATCAGGCGAAGGAAGAAATCGCCATGAAGAAGATGATGGACCGCAACGGCTGCATGGCGTTCTCCAACACCTTCCAGGACCTCTACGGCATGGAGCAGCTGCCCGGTCTTGCCAGCCAGCACCTGATGGCGCAGGGCTACGGCTACGGCGGCGAGGGCGACTGGAAGGTCTCCGCCATGACCTCCATCCTCAAGGCGATGGGCGAGGGCGGCAACGGCGCGTCCGGCTTCATGGAGGACTACACCTATCATCTGGTCGAGGGCAAGGAGTACTCCCTTGGCGCGCACATGCTGGAGGTCTGCCCCTCTCTTGCGGCGGACAAGCCCCGCATCGAGACGCATCACCTCGGCATCGGCATGAACGAGAAGGACCCTGCCCGCCTCGTGTTCGAGGGCAAGGCCGGTCCCGCCATCGTGGTCAGCCTCATCGACATGGGCGGCAGACTCCGCCTGATTGTGCAGGACATCGAGTGCGTCAAGCCCATCCTGCCCATGCCCAACCTGCCCGTGGCGCGCGTGATGTGGCGTGCCATGCCCGACCTCACCACCGGCGTTGAGTGCTGGATTATGGCGGGCGGCGCGCACCACACGGTGCTCTCCTACGACGTGACGGCGGACATGATGCGCGACTGGGCGCGGATGATGGACATCGAGTTTGTCCACATCTCCAAGGACACCACGCCCGAGCAGCTGGAGAACGACCTTCTGGTGAAGGACCTCATCTGGAAGCTGAAGTGAGGTGAGCGCCATGGCGATTCGTTCCGAGTCCTTCGGCGTTACGAAGCACGGCGAGGCGGTCACGCGCTGGACGTTGGAAAACGCAGCGGGTATGCGCGTGTGCATCCTCAGCTACGCCTGCGCGGTGCAGAGCATCATCGTTCCGGACCGTGAGGGAAGACCCGTGGACGTGGTGCTCGGCTATGACACGCTTGCGGGCTATGAGGCGGGCAGCTGCTTCTTCGGCGCCTTTGTCGGGCGCTATGCCAACCGTATCAAGGGAGCTTCCTTTACACTTGGCGGCAAGACGTATCCGCTCGAAAAGAACGACGGGAACAACCACCTCCACGGCGTCTATTGTCATCAGGTGTTTGACGGCACGGTGGAGGGCGACACGCTGGTGCTGCGCCGCGTCAGTCCCGACGGCGAGGAGGGCTACCCCGGCACGCTGACCTTCGAGGTGCGCTACACGCTCCGTGAGGACAACGCCCTTGTCATCGACTACCGCGCCGAAACCGACGCGGACACGGTGGTGAACTTCACCAACCACTCCTATTTCAATCTCAACGGTGCGGGCGATATCCTCGGCAACCGGCTCACGCTTGCCGCATCCCGCTTCACCGAGGGCGACGCCGAGACGCTGCCCACGGGAAGAATCCTGCCCGTGGCGGGCACACCGATGGATTTCTGCAGCGCAAAGGCCATCGGCGCGGAGCTTGCCGCCGATTACGAGCAGCTTACCCTCTGCCGCGGCTATGACCACAACTACATTCTCGACAGCACGGACGCCTCCGTCCCCTTTGCCACGGCGGAGGGGGAGAGAAGCGGCATCGTGCTCGAGGCGTATACCACGCAGCCCGCGGTGCAGCTTTACACCGGCAACTACGTGGACGATGACACCGCGCCCTGCGGCAAGGGCGGCGTGCGCTACCCGCGTTATGCCGGCTTCTGCCTGGAGACGCAGCACTACCCCTGCTCTCCCAACTACCCGCAGTTTCCCAGCACCGTTCTGCATCCGGGCGAGACGTACCGGCAGCAGACCGTGTATCGCTTTATCTGAAATGAGGTGCAAAGGATGGATTTGACGAAAACCGCATTGGGCATCGAGCTCGGCTCGACGCGCATCAAGGCGGTGCTGATTGACGAGCGCTGTGTTCCCATCGCCTCGGGCGACCATGAGTGGGAAAACCGCCTCTCGGACGGCATCTGGACCTATACGATGGAGGATATCCACAGCGGCATCCGCGACTGCTACGCCAAGCTCAAGGCGGACGTGCAGGCGAAGTTCGGCGTGGAGCTGACCACCGTCGGCGCCATCGGGGTCAGCGGCATGATGCACGGTTATCTGCCCTTCGACAAGGACGGCAGACAGCTTGCGGAGTTCCGCACCTGGCGCAACACGATTACCGGACAGGCGGCGGAGGAGCTGACCGAGCTGTTCCAGTTCAACATTCCGCAGCGCTGGAGCATCGCGCATCTGTATCAGGCAATCCTCAACGGTGAGGAGCATGTAAAGGATATTGCCTTTCTCACCACGCTCGCGGGCTACATTCACTGGCAGCTCACGGGTGAGAAGGTCATGGGCGTCGGCGAGGCGTCCGGCATGTTCCCCATCGACAGCGCGACCTGCGACTTTGACGAGGGCATGGTGCAGAAGTTCAATGAAAAGACCGGCATGGACCTGCGTGCCATTCTGCCGCGGGTGCTCTGCGCCGGTGAGCGCGGCGGCGTGCTGACCGACGCGGGCGTGCGCTTCCTCGACCCCAGCAGGACGCTGCTCTCCGGCATCCCCGTCGCGCCCTGCGAGGGCGACGCGGGCACCGGCATGGCGGCGACCAACGCCGTGCGCGTGCGCACGGGCAACGTGTCCGCCGGCACGAGCGACTTTGCGATGGTCGTGGTGGACAAGCCGCTGGGCGTCCACCGCGAGATTGACATGGTGACCACGCCGGACGGCGCGCCGGTTGCGATGGTGCACTGCAACAACTGCACCAGCGACATCAACGCCTGGGTGAACCTGTTCTCTGAGTTTGCCGAGAGCATGGGCTTCCCGATGGACAAGGGCGAGCTGTTTGTCAAGCTCTTCCAGGCGGCGCTGCACGGCGACCCCGACTGCGGCGGCCTTCTGTCCTACAACTACTTCTCCGGCGAGGGCGTGACCGACCTCGACGGCGGGCGTCCGCTCTTTGTCCGCAAGCCCGACGCACACTTCACGCTGGCGAACTTCATGCGCACGCACCTGCTCTCCGCGCTCTCCACGCTGAAAATCGGCATGGACATCCTGACGCAGACCGAGCATGTGCAGATTGACAAGCTCTGCGGTCACGGCGGCTTTTTCAAGACGCCGGAGGTTGGTCAGCGGATGCTCTCGGCGGCTGTGGACGCGCCCGTCACCGTCATGGAGACGGCGGGCGAGGGCGGACCCTACGGCATGGCGCTGCTGGCGTCGTACATGCTGCGCAAGGGCACGGACGAGAGCCTGGCGGACTATCTGGACAACCGTGTCTTCGCCGATGCGAAGACCTCCACGCTGATGGCTTACAAGGCGGACGTGGACGGCTTCGACGCGTTTCTCACCCAATACAAAAATGCGCTGTCCGTGGAGCGGACGGCAGTGGAGGTACTGTGATGCTGGAAGAACTCAAAGAACTGGTTTGCAAGGCGAACCTGCTGCTGCCGAAGCACGGTCTGGTCACCTTTACCTGGGGCAACGTCAGCGGCATCGACCGCGAGAGCGGCCTTGTGGTCATTAAGCCCTCCGGCGTGGAGTATGACGGCATGACGCCCGAGGACATGGTTGTCGTCGATTTGGACGGCAAGGTGGTCGAGGGCAAGTGGAAGCCCAGCAGCGACACCGCGACGCACGTCGTGCTCTACCGCGCGTTTCCGAACATCGGCGGCGTGGTGCACACGCACTCCCGCTGGGCGACCAGCTTCGCGCAGGCGGGCGTGGCGATTCCCGCCATGGGCACGACGCAGGGCGACTATTTCTACGGCGACATTCCCTGCACGCGCCCGATGACCGACGCGGAAATCAAGGGCGAGTACGAGAGGGAGACGGGCAACGTGATTGTCGAGACCTTCTCCGGCAAGTCCGCGGACGACGTGCCCGGCGTGCTGGTGTACTCCCATGGTCCCTTTGCCTGGGGCACCGACCCGCTCAACGCCGTGCATAACGCGGTGGTGATGGAGGAGGTTGCCTTCATGGACTACCACGCTCTGACGCTCAACCCTGTGCATCGCGACATGCAGCAGACGCTGCTCGACAAGCACTATCTGCGCAAGCACGGCGCAAACGCCTACTACGGGCAGAACTGATAATATTGACAGCAGGAGAGCTGAAGCAAAACAGCCACAAAAAAGACCGAGACGGCAGAAAACTGTCGCCTCGGTCTTTTGTACTGATTGTGATATAGATTCTCCGAACTTATACTGATACCTAATCAAAATGCTTGAAAAGCATTTTGATAGCGCCGCAGGCGCGTAGGTATCACTGCCGGCTCAGATAGAGCTTGCAGACCTGATTTGCCTTGGCGGCGAGGCGTTCCTCGTCCACGGCGGCAAGCCGCCCCTGCGCCACGACGACGCGCCCGTGGACGACGGTGGTATCCACCGCGCCGCGCAAACCGACGGTGGCGAGCACGCTCTTCGGGTCGTACAGACCGCCGACCAGCTCAATGCGCCGCGCATCGACCAGAAACAGGTCACAGCACTTGCCGACGGCAAGCTGACCGATGTCGTCGCGCCCGAGCAGGCGCGCGCTGCCGCGCGTCGCCATCTTGAGAATGTCGTAGCCGGAGGGGGCGGACTTGCTGCTGTGCAGCCGGTGGAGCAGATACGCCACGCGCAGCTCCTCCATCAGGCTGGAGCCGTCGTTGGAGGCGGAGCCGTCCACCGCCAGCCCGACGGGCACGCCGAGGCGCAGCATTTCGGGTACGCGCGCCACGCCGGAGGC
>JAILRK010000131.1 GCA_024698225.1 Oscillospiraceae bacterium
GCCAAGGGCATCAGCACCCTGTTCATCGAGCTGTTCCAGGCGGCGCAGAAGTTCGGCGTGGAGGAGGACATCGTCGCCTCCCTGGTCAACACCTACGGTGAGGACATCGTCAACGTGATTGACCGCAACCTCTCCGGATCCATCATCCACGCGGACCGCCGCGAGCACGAGATGGAGAACGTGGTGGACTTCCTCAAAAGCGAGGGTCTGCCCTACACGATGTCGGAGGCTACACGCGAGAAGCTGGCGTGGGTGCGCGACACCAAAATCAAAGACAATTTCGAGGGCGACGTTCCCCGCGACTGGCACGGCGTGCTGGCGGGCTGGAAGATGAACTGACCGGAGGTCGGCCATGTACCAGTTGATTCTCAAGGGCGGCACGGTCATCAGCCCGGAGGACGGCATCAACGGCGTTGCGGACGTCGCGGTGGCGGACGGACGAATCGCCGCCCTCGGCGCAGGCATTGAGGGCGAGGCACGGCAGGTCATCGACGCGACCGGCTGCATCGTGACGCCCGGCTTAATCGACCACCACTGCCATCTCTATCCGCTGGCGAGCATCGGCATGCCGGCGGAGGCGCAGTGCTTCCGCTCCGGCGTAACCACCGCGGTGGACGCCGGGAGCACCGGCTGCGACACCTTTGCGCAGCACGCCTCCTTCCTCCGGCAGAGCAAGCTGCGCATCCGCGCCTACCTCAACGTGTGCTCCACCGGGCTCGACTCCCTGCCCCGGCAGATGGAGGACGTTGACCCCGCGCACTTCGACGAGGGCGCCATCCGCGCGGTCTTTGCGGAGCACGGCGAAGCGCTGCTCGGTCTCAAGCTGCGCACCAGCCGCGAGGTCGTGCGCGAGCTGGGCTACCTGCCGCTGAAGAAAACGGTGGCGCTTGCGGAAACGCTTGGCGTGCCGGTCATGGTGCACTGCACCAACCCGCCGGGAACGATTCCGGAGCTGCTCTGCTATCTGCGCAGCGGCGACGTCATCACGCACATGTACATGAACAAGGGCAACACCCTGCTCGACGGCAAGGGCTTCGTCTGCCGCGAGGCGTACGAGGCGCGCAGCCGCGGCGTGCTGTTTGAAGCTGCGGACGCACGCGAGCACTTCTCCTTCGCCGTCAGCGAGCCGGCGATTCGCGCGGGCTTTTACCCCGACATCATCGCCACCGACCTGACCGCGTTCAGCATGAACCTGCGCCCCACGGCGTTCAGCATGAACAACCAGATTGCCAAGTACACGCAGCTCGGCATCCCGTTTGAAACCGTCATCGCCTGCTGCACGGCGCGCCCCGCCCGCGATTTGGGCATGGAGGGCGAAATCGGCACGCTGCGCGTCGGCGCCTGCGGCGACGTCGCGGTGTTCCGCCGGGAGCCCAGCGCCGCCGAATTCGGCGACCGCCCCTACGGGAACCCCGACGGCGAGCTGCGCCCCTGTGCGTGGCGGCTGCGCACGATGCTGACCGTCAAAAACGGCGAGATGGTCTACCGCGACGAGCTGTTCTGAACGAAACACACACCAATGGAATCATAAAAAAGACCTGCGGATGCGCAAAAGCACCGCAGGTCTTTTTTCGTCTGTATACAGGGCAGAAAGCTCTTTACCGGGCGCAGTGTCCTGTGGTATAGTGAGCGCAACACAAATCTTCCGAGGAAAAGGAGAGGTCTTATGAAATACTACGGCAAGAGAAAACGCAGCTGGTGGAAGCTCCCCGTCGCCGTCCTTCTGGCGCTGGTTCTGGTCGTGGGCGCTTACGTCGCCTACGTGTTTCTCAGCTATGACCGCATTCCGGACAATGTCGCGCTGACGGTGGAGGGCAGCGCCGACGCGCCCGCCGCCGCCGGACAGGAGTACACGATTGTCAGCTACAACATCGGCTTCGGCGCGTACACGGCGGACTACACCTTCTTCATGGACGGCGGCAAGGAGAGCCGCGCGCGTTCAAGAGAGAGCGTCGTGGCCTGCATCAACGGCACCACGGAGACCGCGCTCTCCTTTGCGCCG
>JAILRK010000132.1 GCA_024698225.1 Oscillospiraceae bacterium
CCACATCCACCGCAAGATTGACAAGCTCAAGGCGGACCTGGAGGACGTGCGCCGCGTGCGCGGCACCCAGCGGGACCGCCGGCGGAAGAACGAGGTTCCCGTCGTCGCCATCGTGGGCTACACGAACGCGGGCAAGTCCACGCTGCTCAACGCGCTGACGGGCGCGGACATCCCGGCAAACAACCGCCTGTTCGACACGCTGGACACCACCACGCGCCTTCTGAGCGTCAGCGACACGCTGGACGTCGTCATCTCAGACACGGTCGGCTTCATCCGCAAGCTGCCGCACCAGCTCGTCGAGGCATTCAAGGCGACGCTGGAGGAGCTGGAATACGCCGACCTGCTGCTGCACGTCATCGACATCGCCAACCCCGAGTGGCTGGAGCAGGCGCAGATTGTGGACGAGCTGATTGCCGAGCTGGGCGCAGAGCAGATTCCCTGCCTGCGCGTCTACAACAAGAGCGACCTCTTCTTCGGCGACGTGCGCCCGCGCGGCGAGCGCTGCGTGAACGTCAGCGCCAAGACCGGAGAGGGTCTGGACGAGCTGCTTGAGCGCATCGACGCCATTCTCGACAAGGGCGCGCGCCGCGTCACGCTGCACCTGCCCTATGACAAGGGCGCGTTTCTCGACACGCTCTACCGCGAGGCGAAGGTCGAGCGCGTGGCCTACACGGAGACCATCGACATTGTGGCGACGGTCGAGCCGAAGCTCTTCGGCCAGGTCAAGGACTACGTCGAGGGCTACACCGAGCCGAAAGAGGACTGGGAGCAATGAGCGAAACGTATTTTGTCCCCTGCGAAGAGGCGGAGAGCGAATTCACCGAGAAGCGCTCCCGCTTCATCGCTCGCGTGGCGCGCGTGGAAAGCGAGGCGGAGGCGCGCGCATACATCGACGCCGTCAAAAAGAAGCACTATGACGCGCGGCACAACTGCTGGTGCTACGTCATCCACGAGGGCGGCATCGTCCGCTACGGCGACGACGGCGAGCCGCAGGGCACGGCGGGCCAGCCAATGCTCAACGTCCTGCAGCGCGAGGGCGTGGAGAACGCCGTGTGCGTCGTGACGCGCTACTTCGGCGGCGTGCTGCTGGGCGCGGGCGGACTGACGCGCGCCTACGGCAAAAGCGCCAAGGACGCGCTCGACGCCGCGGGCAAGGCGCGCATGACCCTGTGGGCAAGGCTGCGCGTGGCTGTGCCCTACCCGCTCCTTGAGCGCTTCACGCGCCTGATTGACGCGCAAGGCGGCATCGTTGAGGGCAGCGACTACGGCGCGGACGTCAGCGTGACGCTCCGTCTGCCGTGCGCGGACGCGGGCGGCTTCGCCGCCGCGCTGACGGAGCTGTCCAACGGCAGCATTTCACCGGAACCACTGGGCGAGGTTTTCCTGCCCGGACAGAGAGAAGAATAAGGAGGCATTGCGATGAACATCGGTTATCTGGGCTTCGGCTCCATGGGCAGCGCCGTGGCGGAGGCGTTTGCCAAGTACTGCGGCGAGGTAAAGGACGGCTCCGTCGTCCAATACGCCTACGCCCCGCATCAGGACAAGCTGCGCGCGCGCGCCGCCGAAATCGGCGCCGTACCCTGTGCCAGCGCGCAGGAGCTGGTGCGCGCAAGCGACATGGTCATTCTCGCCTGCAAGCCCTATCAGGCGGAGGACGTCCTCTCTGGCGTGAAGGACGCGCTGGCGGGCAAGGCGCTGGTGTCGCTGGTCAACGCGTGGTTCTTCGCGGATTTCAAGCGCGCGCTGGGCGAGCGCGTGCGCGTCCAGTGCATCATGCCGAGCATCCCCATGAAAATCAAAAGCGGCGTGGTGCTGCTGGCGGAGGAAAACGACCTCACAGCCGACGAGCGCGCGCTGCTGCGCCGCCTGTGCGAGGCGTCGGCAACGGTGATTGAACTGCCGGAGGAGAAAATCCCCGCCGCGACGGCACTGTGCGGCTGCGGCCCCGCCTTCTTCTATATGGCAATCGAGGCGATGGGCGATGCGGGCGTGAAGAACGGCCTGCAGCGCCGCATGGCGTATGAGCTGGCGGCGGCGGCGATGGTCGGCGCGGGCAGCATGGTGCTCGCCGACCGCACGACGCATCCGGGCGCGATGAAGGATGCGGTCTGCTCCCCCGCCGGCACGACCATCCGCGGCGTCGCCGCGCTGGAGGAGGCCGGCATGCGCAACGCCTTCATCAAAGCGGTGGAGGCAACGCTGCACTGAGACGCCGGACACGGCAAAATTCTTTGCAAAAAAGCGCCGATGGCTCTTGACAATCCCGCCGCATCTGCGTATAATACCCATGTTGTGCGCATGATGCATCCGGGTGTAGCGCAGCTGGTAGCGCGCTTGGTTCGGGACCAAGAGGCCGTGGGTTCAAATCCCGCCACTCGGACCA
>JAILRK010000142.1 GCA_024698225.1 Oscillospiraceae bacterium
CTGGTCCAGCCACTGGGACATTCCCTCATAATAGGCGTGGTCGTCCGTCTTTTCCTCGCAGGACGTGCGCATGCGGTCCAGATTTACCGTGCTGAGCTTTTCGCCGCCGTTGCCAAAGGCGGTAATCCAGGCGGTGGCAAGGTAGCCCTGCCGCTTGTATATGCTCAGCAGAATGCCGTCGTAGCGCTCGCCATAGCCGTAGCCCATGTGGGAGTAGTACAGCTCGGCAAGCTCGGAGCGGGAGAGTCCCCCGGAAATCTCCATCGTGTGGATTGCCACGTCGATGCCGTAGCGCCCGGCGATTTCCGCCGCCTTTTCGCTCAGCGCCGCGATCTCCGCGTCGCTCAGCACGCCCAAATCGTCCACCACGCGCGGCGCGGCGCTGTCATGGACGTGCTCGATGGTCTCGCCCCGCTCCGGGTACCACTCGGGTACAAAGGGCGCGCCCGTGCGATACAGCATGCGGATGCCCTCCGCCCACACGCCGACGCCCTCGGCATAGGCGCCCGCGACGAGGTAATCATAGAGCTTGTCATCCAGCTCGTTGGCAATGGACTCGGTGTAGAGCGCCATCGTCTCACTGCCGGTGCAGCAGCACCACCAGCCGCGGTCGTTCGGGTCCATGTCGATGAACAGGCACACGCCCTCGCGCTCGTCGCCGTAGCCGTAGCCGTTGAAATCATAGAAATCGGCGGCACAGATGTCCTTGCCCAGCGCATAGTCCGTCATGTCGGTATAGACGACGATGTCGCGCTGCAGCTCCCGCCGGATTTCCCCGATGCGCGATTCCAGCGCGCGCTCCTCCTCGTCGCTGAAGACGTCCGCGTTGTCCACGACGCGCGGCGCGCTCTCATCGTGGAAGAAGACAAAGCTCCCGGGGTTTTCCGGGTACCAGGACGGCCGCAGGCTGTCAATGCTGCGCTCCGTGCCTTCAGAGGTTTCCGCAGTCTCCACCTCCTGCAGCACCTCATCCTCCAGATAACCGCCCACATAGCGCAGCGCGCTGTAGAGCACGCCGAACATGCCGTACTCCGCCTCCGCCTCCACCGCTTTCCGGGCGGCAAACTCCACATAGTCCTGCGGGATGACGCCCTGTGCCGCGCCAAAGCAGAACAGCGCAATGCTCCCGCCGTCCTTGTCGTAGATCCACAGGAAGCCGTCGCGGTTCTCGCCGTAGCCAAAGCCGTATTCCTCGTAATACTGCGCCGCCTGCTCCTGCGTGCGGAAGTCCTCACGCTCCGCCTCCGTAATGGCGAGCAACACCATATCGAGCGCATGCTGCTTCATAAACGCGATGCACTCCTCGTCCAGACTGTTGCGCTCCTCCTCCGAGAGTCCTCCGGAAATGTCAAAGGCGCGGTAGTATTCCTCGCTCCACAGTCCCTCCGCCTGTGCCGGAACGAGCGGCATGCAGAGGGCGAGCAACAGCAGCAAACACACAATGCTTCGCTTTCTCATCATCATCACGCTCCCATCATGTACTTGGCAACGAACGCTGCCGCAACGACTGCCGCCACTGCGCCCATGCGCAGCAGGAAGTAGCGCGTGCTGACCGAGCGGCTGACGGGCAGCGTGCCGACGACCTTGCCCGTCTGCCCGTTGACGGCGAACTCATAGCTCTTGCCGCCATGGGTGATGGAAAACAGATAGACCGGCAGCAGCAGATAGCGCGCGCTCATGCTTGCGCGCAGCGAGCCCCCGGCACGTCTGGGGTTGATATAGCCCGTCAATGTGGATTCGACGGCGCTCTCCGTCGAGACGACCATCCGCCGCTTGGCACGGTCCGCCACGTCGTCCTTGGCGCGGTCAAAGCGGTCGGCGGCAAAGCCCGCGAGATAGCGCATGTCAAAGGGCTTGGCCTCCGCCATGTGGAAGGGCTCAAGCGAATCCATCAGCTTGTCGTCGATGCGCCCGCTGCCGTCCACCGGGATGTCCGTGAAGCGCAGGTCAGCGTCCCGCTGGAGCTGGAAGTGGTGCGTCGTCGTGACGACGTAGTCGCCCTCGCGGTGCGTGCTCACCGTCTCCGCGCGGAAGCGCAGCTTGCCCTCCACCTGTCCGCTGAAGAGCCAGAACGGCACGTAAACGCCCGTGACCTTGCCGACGCTGTGCTCGGAGAAGAAATTCCGCGGCAGCAGCGCCTTGCCCTTATAGAAGCGGTTGAGCGCATCGGGCAGCGCCTTTTGGTCGATGCGAAACGGAACCACGCCGTCGGGACGCAGCTTGCCCGAAACCTTGTCCGTCAGGACGATGTTGTTGCCGCAGTAGGGGCAGGTCGTCGTAATCTGCTCCGCCGAGGCAATGACCTCTGCGCCGCAGGACAGGCAGTTATAAATCGGTAGATTCTCCGCGTCCGCGTCCGTCGCGTTCTCGGTGATTGCATTGAAATCAAAGCCGGTCAGGTCGACGCTGCCGATATCCAGCTCGTCGGGAATTTTCTGCGTTGCGCCGCAGCTGTCGCAGACCAGCCTGCCCTGCTGCGGGTCAAATCGCAGCGGTGCGCCGCAGGATGCGCACTTCTGCTCCATCACATGGTCCATAGGGTCGCCTCCTTTGCCTTCATTCTACCATATACCGCTGCGCTGTGCAACGGCATTGTGCGAAGCGCACAAAAAGCCATGACGCCCCGGTCTGCACCGGAGCGTCACAGTATGGTTCAGCGTTCGTACATCTCCGTCAGCGCAGCAAGACGCCTGGCAAGCGCCGCACCCGCCTCGCCGGGCAGCATCCGCCACGTCCAGTTGCCTGCGGCGGTGCCGGGGGTGTTCATGCGGTTGTTCTTGCCAAGGCCGAGGTAGTCCTGCATCTGCGCAATGAACAGGGACGCCACGGAGCCCATACCGCCGCGAATCACGCCCATGGCGAGCCCCTCCTTCTCATTGAGACCGAGATAGCGCTTTGCCTGCGCCAGCTCGCCCTTGTCGCAGGTCACCAGCCACTCGGCAAGCGTTGCGTTGTCGTGTGTGCCGGTGTAGCAGACGCAGTTCTCAGTGTAGCGGTGCGGCAGATAGTCGCTGGGCTCGTTGGGGTTGAAGGCGAATTCCAGCACCTTCATGCCGGGCAGCTTCGAGTCCTTGAGCAGCTGCGCCACCTCCGGCGTCGCATAGCCAAGGTCCTCCGCGATGAAGGACAGGTTGTGGAACCAGCCGGTCAGCGTACCGACGAGCTTCATGCCGGGACCCTTGACCCACTTTCCGTTGCGCGCGGTCTTTTCGCCGTAGGGCACCGCCCAAAAGCTCTCAAAGCCGCGGAAATGGTCGATGCGGATGACGTCGAACATGCGCGCCGCGCCGCCGACGCGGCGGAGCCACCAGCCGAAGCCGTCGCGCTCCATCGCCTCATAGTTGTAGAGCGGGTTGCCCCAGAGCTGACCGTCGGCGGAGAAGTAGTCCGGCGGAACGCCGGAGACCTCCGTGGGAAAGCCGCGGGAGTCCAGGCGGAACATCTCCGGCTCCGCCCACACGTCGGCGGAGTCCATGGCGACGTAAATCGGCAAATCGCCGATGATGCGGATGCCAAGGTCGTTGATGTAACGCTTGAGCTCGCCCCACTGGCGGAAAAAGAGGAACTGGATGTAGGTGAACAGCTCCACGTCCTCCCGCAGCTCTGCGCGATAGCGCTCCAGCGCCTCGCTTTGACGGGTGCGGACGTCCTCCGGCCACTCCAGCCATGCCTTCATGCCGAAATACCGCTTGAGCGCCATGAACAGCGCGTAGTCGGGCAGCCAGCTTTCGTTCTGCGCAACGAAGGCGGCGACCGCCTCCGCGTCGCGCTCCCAGCCGCGTTCCTTCGCCTTCGCCAGCAGCGGATAGCGACCCTCATAGATTTTGCCGTAGTCCACATGGCGCGGGTCCGTGCCCCAGTCGTATGCCGTGACCTCCTTCTTCGTCAGAAGTTTGTCCTTGATGAGCAGGTCGGGGTCAATGAAATAGGGGTTGCCCGCATAGGTCGAAAAGCTCTGATACGGCGAGTCGCCGTAGCTGGTCGGACCGAGGGGCAGGAGCTGCCAGTACCCTTGCCCCGCCGCCTTGAGAAAGTCCGCAAATTTGTATGCCGCCTTGCCGAGGGTGCCAATGCCGTAGGGTGAGGGCAGCGAGGAGATGGACAGTAAAATACCACTGGAACGTTCCATAATATCGTATCCTCTTCCTTAATCAGAATCGTTCGGCGTCCTGCGCCGTCCGCGCCGGGTTTGCCCGGTCAGTGCTTCGGGACGTCTCTCTTATTTTACCAAACGGAAGGGCGTTTCGTCAACCGTCTTTTGACAAATTCGTCGCATCCACAACAACGCCCCTGTCCGCGCTCTCACACCATCTGTTCGGGATGGAACACCTCATCGAAGCGCTCCGCACTCAGACAGCCCAGCGCAACGCAGGCCTCGCGCAGGGAGAGGCCCTCCTCATGCGCCTTTTTCGCCACACGTGCCGCATTCTCATAGCCGATGTACGGCGTCAGCGCGGTGACGAGCATCAGCGAGCGGTTCAGGTTCTCCGCCATCTTCTCCCGGTTCACGCGCAGCCCGCGCAGACAGCGCTCGTCAAAGGCGGTGATGGACTCGCTGAGCAGCCGCGCCGACTGCAGGAAGTTGTACGCCGTGACGGGCAGGAAGACGTTGAGCTCAAAATTCCCCTGCGAGGCGGCAAAGCCGATGGCGGCGTCGTTGCCGAAGACCTGCACGGCGACCATCGTCACCTGTTCGCACTGTGTGGGGTTGACCTTGCCCGGCATGATGGACGAGCCCGGCTCGTTGGCGGGCAGCGTCAGCTCGCCCAGCCCGCAGCGCGGCCCGCTGGCGAGCCAGCGCACGTCGTTGGCGAGCTTCATCATGTCCGCCGCAAGCGCCTTGACCGCGCCGTGGGCGAACACGAGCTCATCCAGACTGGTGAGCGCGTGGAACTTATTGGGCGCGGTGACGAAGGGTCTGCCCGTACGCGCGGCAATCTCGGCGGCGACGGCGGCGTCGAAGCCCGGCGGCGCGTTCAGGCCCGTGCCGACGGCAGTGCCGCCGAGCGCCAGCTCGTACAGCCCGGGCAGCGCCGCGCGGAGCTGCGCGCAGTCGCGCTCAATGCTCGCGCGCCAGCCCGACGCCTCCTGCCCGAAGGTGATGGGCACGGCGTCCTGCAGATGCGTGCGCCCCGACTTCACCGCGTCGGCGTAGCGGACCTCAAGGTCGCGCAGCGTGTCGAGCAGCCGCTCCGCCGCCCACAGCAGCCGCTCCTCCACGAGCAGTGCCGCGGCAATGTGCAGCGCGGCGGGAAAGGTGTCGTTGGAGGACTGGGACATGTTCACGTCGTCATTGGGGTGCAGCAGCGCGCTCTTCCCCGCCAGCTCCGCGCCGCGGCGGGCGATGACCTCGTTGACGTTCATGTTCGTCTGCGTGCCGGAGCCGGTCTGCCAGACGACCAGCGGGAACTCCGCGTCCAGCGCGCCGCGCGCGACCTCGTCCGCCGCCGCACAGATTGCCTCGCATTTTTCGGCGCTCATGCGCTGCGGGACCAGTGCGCGGTTTGCGCGCGCCGCGGCCCCCTTCAGTATGCCAAACGCGCGGAGAATCTCCGTGGGCATCGTCTCGATGCCAACGCCGATGGGAAAATTGCGGCGCGAGCGCTCCGTCTGCGCGCCCCAGTACCGCCGCGCATCCACCTCAATCTCGCCCATGCTGTCATGCTCAATTCGAACGTCCATTGCTGCACCTCGCTCTCTCTTTTTTCGTATTCTACCATGAACACGCCGCATAGCGCAAGGGGTTCCTGGTGCATCGCTGCACTGCCGGAACATTCGGCGGCGCGGCAGCCGGCCGCCTTCCCCCCGCTGGTGAGAAAAAGGGCATGCACATTGAGGGCAGTGCAACAGGCGGAAAACCTGTCAAACAGTGCCGTCCCCATTGATAATATGTGCTATAGCACGCGAAAAGCACTTGACAATGCAAAAGGAATTTGGCCTCTCCATGTCTGCTGCCACTCTGGCCCTTGTGAGGCAGGCGGTTCGTTCTCAGTCCATGACGTTCTCCATGCGTGATGCGAATGGGTTTACGCCCGCGGAGGCTGCTGAATTGAAGCGCCGTATCGACGATGTCACAGCGGGAAACGTTACTGCGCATAGCATGATTGAGGCTTGATGATGCTGAATCTTTTATGGCAGTCAGACGCCTGGAAAGAGTATGAAAGCCTGCAGGCAGAAAAGGCAACTCTGAAAAAAGTGAATCAATTGCTGAAAGACATCATGAGAAATGGTTATGAGCGCTCCTATGGCAAAGTAGAAATGCTAAAGGGTGATTTCAGCGGTTTTGCCAGCGTCCGTATTGATAAGAAAAGCCGAATCATTTTCATTGCAGATGACAACATTGAAGATTAGTATGAGATAATAGAGATACCACAAGCGATAAAACTTAAATCAAACTGGTTAAGATTACGGTTCAAG
>JAILRK010000162.1 GCA_024698225.1 Oscillospiraceae bacterium
CGGGTTCAAGTCCCGCCATCCGCACCATTTTCTTTTCAAGACGCTGCATTTGCGCGAGTGGTGGAATTGGCAGACTCGCTAGATTCAGGTTCTAGTGTGCATTACGCACGTGCGGGTTCAAGTCCCGCCTCGCGCACCATCTATAAAGACCCGAAATCTTTCGATTTCGGGTCTTTATTATTTGTTTCCGGAATGATTTGAAGGAAGCGCATTGCATGCGCCCCGCTGCGGCGCATGGCCGTGCGGTCAATGGCGGCTTGCCGGGGGCTTGTGCTCCTTTGCGCGTTGCATGGAGGAATAGACCGTGCGAAACAGCGAGGAGGACACCATCGAGCCCACGGCGAGGGCGGCGGCAATGCCGAGCGTGTTGAGCAGGACGCTGAGAAACTTGCTGGTGTCCCCGGCGAGCGCGAAGGCCATGGAGCGGTAGATGCCGCCGCCGGGCACGAGGGGCAGCAGCGAGATGAGGACGTAGCCCGTGACCGGGCGGTGCCGTAGCCGCGCCATGATTTCGGAGAAGACGCCGATGACGATGGCGGCAAAAAACGCGGCGGGGATGTCGCTCCCGCAGAGCAGATACACCAGCCAGCCCAGCGCACCGCCGAAGCAGGCAATCCAAACGCTCAGACCGCGCATGTTGAAAATAATCGAGAACCCGAGGCAGGCGAGAAACGCCCACAGGCAGGGGAGCAGATAGGTCGTTACAAAGGTCATGGCAGCGCCCCCTTACAGCATGCGTCCGGCGGAGAAGCCGACCGCCGCACCCAGTGCGATGGCGACGGCGCACAGCAGCGCGTCCGACATCTGGCTGATTGCCGAGAGGGGGTCGCCCGCCATGATTTCGCGCATGGCGTTGGTGATGGCGACGCCGGGGACCAGCAGCATCAGCGCGCCGATGGAGATCAGGTCGATGTGCGCCCCGAAGCCCAGGTGTACGAACAGCGGGGAGAGAAACGAGGCAACCGCGCTGCAGAACGCCGTGCGCACGAAGCTGTTTGCGGGCAGAAGCCGCGTCCCGTAAAACTGCAGCAGACCAATCACGACGCCAATCAGAAACGCCGAGATGGCGTCGAACAGGGTCCCGCCGAACATGGCGGTGAAGAACATGGGCGCAAGCCCGTAGCCGAGCAGCAGGACCGGCAGGGAGAAATGCCGCTCCTCCCTGGGAATCTCCGCGAGCAGTGCGCGTGCCTCCGGCAACGGGAGCACTTCCGTACACAGCCGACGGCACAGACTGTTGCAGCGCTCCAGCAGCTCAATGTCGGTGCCGTGCGCGGCGATGCGGCGCATGCGGGTGATGGAGCGCCCCTCCGGGGTCGTTACGCTGACAATGATGCAGTTGGGAATCGCAAACACCTCGGCACTCGACAGGCCGTAGGCGTTCAGAATCCGTTGCATGGACTCCTCCACGCGGTAGATTTCGGCTCCGCTGGTCATCAGACGGCAGCCCATGTCCGCTGCGAGCTCCAGCAGGACGTCATACTCCATGGCAGATTCCTCCCATCAGGCGCATACGCGAATAACAAAGGATTGCCTCCCGTGCGCCCCGTGTTTTGGGGTGACAACGAGCGGCAATCACTATGTTTACCACATTTTCCGCGGTTTGTAAATACGTGGCGTGCAGTTTTTGAGCGCAGCGGCTCATCCTTTCCCGCTTTGCAGCTCGCGTGCAATCCAGCGCAGGATGACGTCGACGGCGTACTGCTGCTCGGCGTCGGTGAGGGCGCGGTTTTTGGGGATGCCATGCCATTTTTCAAGGCAACTGCGGCAGCAGGTGCCCGTCGCGTGCTGGGCGACGAACACGGGGTGCCCGCGCATCGGCGTCTGCTTTCCGTCGTTGGCGGGGTCGGCCGGAGCGAGCCGCTTGGCGACCAGCTCGGCGGCGTGGCTGCGCAAGGTGTCCGCGCCCAGCTTCTCTGCATAGCGCCGCTCCTCGTCCTCCAGGTGGAATCGGCTGCGGAAGCGGGAACGACCCAGCCGGGCAAACAGGTCGCGTTGCAGCCACGCGCGGTGTGCCTGTTCCTCAAGGCATACGGGCACGGCGGCGGACTGCTTGCCTGCAAACGACTGCACAATGCGCGCCTTGAGCATCGTGTTCCGGCTCTCCACCGTCACTTGCTGCACGGCGCAGGCAATCGCCTTTGCCGTGCCGACGAGAATGAGCGCCCTCTTTGCGCGCGTGACGCCGGTGTAGAGCAGGTTGCGCTGCAGCATGACGTAGTGGCTCATCAGCACGGGCATCACGACAATCGGGTATTCCGAGCCCTGTGACTTGTGGATTGTCGTCGCGTAGGCGAGCATCAGCTCGTCCAGCTCCGTCACGTCGTAGCGCACAAGGCGCTCGTCAAAGCGCACGTCCAGTGTCCGCTCTTCCAGGTCAACCGCCGTCACAACGCCGATGTCCCCGTTGTAGACCTCTTTTTCGTAGTTGTTGCGGACCTGCATGACCTTGTCGCGCACGCGAAACAGGTATCCGCCGCGCCGCAGTCCGTCCGTGCCGGGATTGACCGCCGCCTGCAGCACCTGGTTGAGGTTGGCGGCGCCGGTTTCGCCGCGCTGCATCGGCGTCAGCACCTGAATGTCGCCGGGACCGGCGTGATAACTGCGCGGCAGCCGAAGCCCGACCAGCTCCGCAACCGTGCGGACGACCTGCTCAGGCTCGCTGCGCTCCATGAAAAAGAAGTCCGTACCCCTGCCGTTGGACAGGTCCGGCAGTTTTCCCTCGTTGATGCGGTGGGCGTTGGTGATAATCCGGCTTGCCTGCGCCTGGCGGAAGATGCGTGTGAGCCGCACCACCGGAAAGCAGTCCGACGCAATCAGGTCCCGGAGCACGTTCCCGGCGCCGACGCTTGGCAGCTGGTCCACGTCGCCGACCAGAACCAGCGCCATGTGCGGCGGAACCGCCTTGAGCAGGTGGTACATCAGCAGCAGGTCAATCATCGAGCACTCGTCCACGATGAGCACGTCGCCCTCGAGCGGGTTCTCCTCGTTGCGCTGATAGCCGGCGGGCGGCTTCATCTCCAGCAGGCGGTGGATGGTCTTTGCCTCCAGACCGGTCGCCTCGCTCAGCCGCTTTGCCGCGCGTCCGGTCGGCGCGGCAAGCAGAATCGTCGCGCCCGCTTCCTGAAAGGCGCGGAGGATGCCCAGCGTCGTTGTGGTCTTGCCCGTGCCCGGACCGCCGGTGAGCAGAAAGACCTTGCTGTGCACCGCCGTCGTAATCGCCTGCTGCTGCAGCGCGTCATAGCGCATGCCCGTTGCCTGCGGGACGCGCTGGCTGTCCTCCGCAATCTGCAGCCTGCCCGGCGCGGTGGCGATGGTGTGCAGGCGCTTTGCCGTGCCCGTCTCCGCGTAGTAGAACGGGGGCAGATAGATGGCCTCGCCGTCCGTCACGACGTCGTCCTGAAACAGCATCTCGTCCAGCGCAGCGCCGAGCTTGTCCGCGTCCGTGTCCAGCAGCTCCGCGCCTGCTTTGAGGAGCATCTCGCGCGTGGCGTAGCAATGCCCCTCGTTGGACAGCTGATTGAGCGTGTAGAGAATGCCGCTGCGCAGACGGTCAAAGCGGTCCCGCGCAAAGCCGAGCTTCTCTGCGATGGTGTCCGCCGTGCGAAAGCCGATGCCCCAGATGTCGTCGGCAAGCTGATAGGGGTTTTCCTGCACCACGGCGAGACTCTTGTCGCCGTAGGTCTTGTAAATCCTGGTCGCGTGCGCCGTGCTGACGTTGTGCCCCTGCAGGAAGAGCATGATGTTCTTGACCTCCCGCTGCTCCTGCCAGCTCTTGCGGATGCGCTCCACCCGCGTCCTGCCGATGCCCGGAACCTCCAGCAGGCGCTCCGGGTTCTGCTCAATCACGTCCAGCGTGTCCTTGCCGAACTGCCGGACGATGCGCTTGGCAAACCTCGGCCCGACGCCCTTAATCATGCCGCTGCCCAGATATTTTTCGATGCCGAACACGGTTGCGGGCAGCGTCTCCTCAAAGTGCTCCACGGCGAACTGCCTGCCGTATTTTGCGTCCACGCGCCAGTTGCCGCCCAACTCCAGCACGGCGCCCACGTGGGTGTCCGGCATGGTTCCGACGACCGTGACCGGGTCCTGAAAGCCCTTGGCGCGGCAACGGAGCACCGTATAACCGTTCTGTTCGTTCTGATAGGTGATTCGCTCAACCACGCAGCGAAGCTGCTCCATCGCCGTGCCTCCTTTCCTGCCCGGCGCGGGGCCGGTACAACTGCTGTTTCACCTCAGTATATCGCAGCGGCGGGCGAAATACAACACCGTGAAATGGGTTTGCATTCGGTGCTTCTTATGCTATACTCTTTGCAGGATGCAACACAGGGGCCGACAACGCAGCGCGCATTCCTTTGTCCGACAAACCGACAGACGAGTGAGGAGGGTACCATGGGACTATTTGACAGGTTGAAAAACGAAGCGAGGAGAGAGCTTGGAAAGCAGCTCAACCAGGTGGTGCGGGATGCGGCGCAACCGGCTGCGGCACCCGCGAAGACAGCCGAGCCGGTCCGCCTTCAGTTCCAATCGCTGCCGCAGACGTTTTCGGAGCTGCAGTCGATGCCGGAGGCGGCGCTCAAAACCCCGCAGGCGACGGCAGCGCTGACCGTGATGGCGCTGTGCGTCTGGCCGACGAATCGCGAGGAGGCAAAGCGGATGCTTGCCTTCCTCTCCGGACCGCGCACACGGACCAACATGGACTGGCAGTTCATCGCCGACCGCTTCATGGACGGGGTGGACTATGTGCCGCGTTCGTACTTTGAGGGCGCAACGCCGGAGAACGACTACACCCCGGACCGTCCGTACACGCTTCTGGTCTATGACGACCCAAACGGTCCGGTGGAAGAGAACTACAGCTCCGTGATGCTGAAATCCGGCGGGGCGGACAGCAAACGCAAGCTCACGCTGCGAAAAAAGCCTTCGACGGGGCAGTACTTCTTGTGGGAGCAGTATCTCCTGTCCGGCATCCGGAAGCCGGTCAGCAGGGACGAGTGGGCGTGAGCGCGCCCGATACGCCGAAAAAAAGGACGTCACTCCGACAGGAGTGACGCCTTGCACGTTTCATTTATTCTGCCAGACGCAGCACCACGCCCACCACGGCGGAAGCGCCGATGAACACGATGGGGTGCAGCTTTTTCGTTGCCTTGACCACGTTCGTCAGCGCCAGCAGCACCGCCGCGAGCACCAGCAGCCGCCAGTCGGGCAGCGCAAGGCCGTTCGGCAGGAAGGTCGCCTTCACCACCAGCACCAGCGCGGCGAGAATCATCGCCGTGGACGCGGGACGCAGCCCGTAGAACGCGCCCTCCACGAACTTGTTGTCGCGGAATTTCTGCAGGAACGCGGAGACGATGAGGATAATGAGGATGCTGGGCGTAATCAGCCCGAGCGTTGCGATGACCGAGCCGCCCACACCGGCGCTGAGAAAGCCCACGTAGGTCGCCATGTTGACGCCGATGGGTCCCGGCGTGGACTCGGAGACCGCCACCATGTCCGCGAGCTGGGCGTGGGTGAACCAGCCTGTGCGGTCGGAGATGTCATAGAGGAAGGGGAGCGTCGCCATGCCGCCGCCGACGGCGAAGAGCCCGGTTTTGAAGAACTCCCAGAACAGACGCAGATAAATCATTTGGCAGCGCCTCCTTTCTGCAGCAGCACCCGCAGCACCACGCCGCAGACGCCCGCAACCAGCACGAACACCACCGGCGAAAGCTCAGTGAAGATTGCGCCCACTGCGATGACGGCGAAGATGGCAGCCGCCCACTTGTCCACGATGGATTTCTTGCCCAGCTTCCACACGGCGTTTGCAATCAGCACGCAGACGCAGACGCGGACGCCCGCAAAGGCGTTTTTGACCCAACTCAGCTCGGCAAAGCGCGAGATGACGCCCGCCAGCAGCGAGATGATGACGATGGAGGGAAACACCACGCCCAGCGTTGCAACGACGCCGCCGAGGATTCCGTCCTTCTTGCGCCCGATGAAGGTGGCGGTGTTTACGGCGATGACGCCCGGCGTGCACTGCCCGATGGCGAAGTAGTCCGCCAACTCCTCCTCCGTTGCCCAGCCCTTATTTTCCACAATCTCGCGCTGCAGAATGGGCAGCATGGCGTAGCCGCCGCCGAAGGTCATCACGCCGACCTTGGCAAAGGCAAAAAACAGCTCCAGCAATTGTTTGAACATAGTACCTCACTCCAAATAACCGTACAGGCCGCGGACCGAAACCTCGCCGGTACGGATGATATCCCGTGAGCCGTCGGCGCGGATGACCTCCAGGCCAAGCTCGTCGTCTACGCCCACGGCGCGCACGCGCTCCCGCGTGTCCTGCCAAAGCAACTGCACCTCGCGCCCGATGGTCAGACAGTCGCGGCGGTAGGCGTCTAAGTACGCCTGCGTGTCGCCGCGCAGCAACGCGTCGTACATGCGGTCCAGGTCCTCAATCATCGCTGCTGCCAGCGCCGCGCGGGACACGCGGCATCCCGTTTCGATGGCGAGCGAGGTGGCAATCTGCGCCAGCTCACCGGCAAAGTCCTCGCGCGTATGCGCCACGTTGACGCCCACGCCGATGACGACGTACTGCAGCGCGCCGCTCTCGCCCTCAATGCTCAACTCCGTCAGGATGCCGCAGAGCTTCTTGCCGCCGAGCACAAGGTCGTTCGTCCACTTAATCTGCGGGCGCACCTGCGCCGTGCGCTCGACCGCATTGCACATCGCCACGGCGACAAGCCCCGTCAGTGACAGCAGCCGGTCCGGCGCCAGCGATGGGCGCAGCAGCACGGAGAGATAGACGCCCTTGCCCGCGGGACTCAGGAAGCTGCGTCCGCGGCGGCCTCTGCCGCCGGTCTGTTCGTCCGCCACGGCGACCGTGCCGTCCGGGGCGTCCGCCTCGGTGGCGGCGCGCTTGAGAAAGGCGTTGGTGGAATCGATTTGCGCAAAACAGTGCAGCGTGTGCCCAAGGCGCTTCGTCTCGCCGAGGCAGGCGCGAAGCTCCGTCAGGCCCAGCCTGTCGGGCGCGGAGATGAGCCGGTAGCCCCTGCTCTTTTTTGAGTCCACCTCGCAGCCGTCGCGCCGCAGCGCGTCCACCGCCTTCCATACCGCGGCGCGCGTGATGCCCAGCGTCTCGCTGATGCGCTCGCCGGATACATAGTCGTCGCTGCTTTGCAGCAGCCGCAGCACCTGAACCTTGCTCATGTCGTTCTCCTTGCGCCCCGGCGCAGTCTCCGTTTGCGTAACGCATCAAAGTATACAACAGCTTTGTACGCTTGTAAACCCACGATTGCGCGGAGAAAAAGAAATTTTTTCAAAAAATCGAAAAAAGGCTTGACATTTGCCACTGTGATATGCTATGATTCCCCTCGGTC
>JAILRK010000164.1 GCA_024698225.1 Oscillospiraceae bacterium
GTCAAGGAGGCGAACACCGGCAAGGGCCTGCAGGTGCAGCCGTGGATGAAGCCGCTGTTCCGCTTTGTCGTCCCCGTTGTCATCGTCTTCCTTTACGTCTACGGTCTGATGAATTTCGCCTGGCGGTAAGCTGCACGCACCGCACACGGCACGCACACAAAACGCCCGCGGCAACGAAGCCGCGGGCGTTTTTTTGACAGCGCGGATGCCGGAGAGGGCGGAGCGCTTCAGAGCAAAGAAAAAAGCCAAGTGCGAAAAAACACTTGACAAAACAGAAAAAAACGGGTAAGATAAAGCGCTTATAAGCGTAAGTGGGCGAAAGGTGACACCTCACCTACTAACGCCATTGTAGCAGAATGCAGTAAAAAAAGCAAGGGCGGCTTTTTTTATTTTATCAACAAAGCCGCGCGTATCGAACAAAAAACATTTTTCCGTCCCGACGCAGACGCGGCGGAGAGAAGAAAGGCGTGAAGAGTTAATGGCCCACGACAAGATGTACGGCAAGACCATGCGCAAGAACTTCGCACGGCACGAGGAAGTCATGGAGATGCCCAACCTCCTCGAGCTGCAAAAGACCTCTTACAAGTGGTTTCTTGACTACGGCCTGCGCGAGGTGTTTGCGGACGTGGACGCAATCGCAAACTACGCAGGGAACCTCGAGCTGAGCTTCATCGACTACAAGATGGACGAGCAGCCCAAGTACGACGTGGAGGAGTGCAAGGCGCGCGACGCGACCTATGCCGCTCCGCTCAAGGTGGACGTCCGCCTCTACAACAAAGAGACGGGCGAAATCAAGGAGCAGGAGATCTTCATGGGCGATTTCCCGCTGATGACGCAGTCCGGCACCTTTGTCATCAACGGCGCGGAGCGCGTTGTCGTCTCCCAGATTGTCCGCTCGCCCGGCATCTACTACGGCAAGGAGATTGACCTCAAGACCGACCTGCCGCTGATGACCGCGCAGGCCATCCCTTATCGTGGCGCATGGCTCGAATACGAGACCGACGCCAGCGAGGTGTTCTGGGTGCGCATCGACAAGAACCGCAAACTGCCCATCACCGAGCTGCTGCGCGCCATCGGTCTGCACACCGACCGCGAGATTCTCGACCTCTTCGGCGATGACCCGCGCATCGTGGCGACGCTGGAGAAGGACACCTGCAAGACCTATGAAGAGGCGATGCTGGAGATTTTCCGCAAGCTGCGTCCGGGCGAGCCGCCCACGGTGGAGGCAAGCGAAACGCTGGTCAACAACCTCTTCTTCGACCCCCGCCGCTATGACCTGAGCATGGTCGGCCGTTACAAGTACAACAAGAAGCTCGCGCTGCGCAGCCGCATCCGCGGGCAGAAGCTGCTCTTCCCGGTCGCGGACCCGCGCACGGGCGAGCTGCTCTTCGACGCCGGACACGTGATGACCAGTGAGGAGGCGGACGAGCTGGACGCCATCGGCGTCAACGACGTCACGCTGGACCTAGACGGCCGCCCCCTGCGCGTGTTCTCCAACCACATGGTCGACCTCTCCCGCTTTGTGGACTGCAACCCGCGCGAGCTGGGCATCCGCGAGCGCGTGTGCGAGGGCGTCCTGCGCGAGCTGATGGAGCAGTACTCCGGCGAGGACCTGCTCGACGCCATCCGCGAGAACGCCGACCGCCTCGTGCCCAAGCGCATCCTCGTGGACGACATTCTCGCCTCCGTCAACTACATGAACGCCCTGGCGCACGGCATCGTCTTCAAGGACGACATCGACCATCTCGGCAACCGCCGTCTGCGCTGCGTGGGCGAGCTGCTGCAAAACCAGTTCCGCATCGGCTTTTCCCGCATGGAGCGCGTCATCCGCGAGCGCATGACCATTCAGGACCTGGACATCGTCACCCCGCAGAGCCTCATCAACATCCGTCCGGTCACCGCGGCAATCAAGGAGTTCTTCGGCTCCTCGCCGCTGAGCCAGTTCATGGACCAGACCAACCCCCTCGCGGAGCTGACGCACAAGCGCCGTCTGTCCGCGCTCGGTCCCGGCGGTCTGAGCCGCGAGCGTGCGAACATGGAGGTCCGCGACGTGCACTACAGCCACTATGGCCGCATGTGCCCGATTGAGACGCCGGAAGGTCCGAACATCGGCCTCATTTCCTATCTCGCCACCTATGCCCGCATCAATGAGTACGGCTTCATCGAAGCGCCCTACCGCAGGGTCGACCCCGCCACCGGCAGGGTTTCCGACGATATCACCTATATGACCGCCGACGTGGAGGACCAGTACATCGTCGGTCAGGCGGCGGAGCCGGTGGACGCCAACGGCTGTCTCGTCAACCAGCGCATCACCTGCCGCCACCGCGACGAAATCATCGAGGTGGACCGCGAGCGCGTGGACTATATCGACGTCTCCCCGCGCATGATGGTCTCCATCGCCACGGCGATGATTCCCTTCCTGCCCAACGACGACGCGAACCGCGCGCTGATGGGCGCGAACATGCAGCGCCAGGCGGTGCCCCTGCTCAAGCCGGAGGCGCCCATCGTCGGCACCGGCATGGAGCACAAAATCTGCATGGACGCCGAGGTCGCCGTCCTCGCCGAGGGCGACGGCGTGGTGACCAAGATGGACGCCCGCAGCATCACCGTTGCCTACGATGACAGCGCGCTGGGCGTCAAGGAGTACCGGCTCACCAAGTTCCTGCGCTCCAACCACGGAACCTGCATCAACCAGCACCCCATTGTCAATGTGGGCGAGCGCGTGCACGGGCGCAGATACGACGAGACCGGACGCATTCTCGAAGACCCCACCGTGCTTGCCGACGGCCCCGCCACCGACCAGGGCGAAATTGCGCTGGGCCGCAACATCCTCGTCGGCTTTATGACCTGGGAGGGCTACAACTACGAGGACGCGGTGCTGCTCAACGAGCGCCTGGTCCGCGAGGACCTCTACACCTCCATCCACATCGAGGAGTACGAGCTCGACGCGCGCGACACGAAGCTCGGACCCGAGGAAATCACGCGCGACATCCCGAACGTCGGTGACGATGCGCTCAAGGACCTCGACGAGCGCGGCATCGTCCGCATCGGCGCGGAGGTCCACGCCGGCGACATTCTGGTCGGCAAGGTCACGCCCAAGGGCGAGACCGACCTGACGGCGGAGGAGCGCCTGCTGCGCGCCATCTTCGGCGAGAAGGCGCGCGAGGTGCGCGACACCTCGCTCAAGGTCCCCCACGGCGAGAGCGGCATCATTGTGGACGCCAAGGTCTTCTCCCGCGAGGCGGGCGACGAGCTGGGACCGGGCGTCAACATGGTCGTCCGCGTCTACATCGCCCAGCGCCGCAAGATTCAGGTCGGCGACAAGATGGCGGGCCGCCACGGCAACAAGGGCGTCGTGTCCCGCGTGCTGCCCCAGGAGGATATGCCCTTCCTGCCGGACGGCACACCGCTGGACATCGTGCTCAACCCGCTGGGCGTTCCGTCCCGTATGAACATCGGGCAGGTGCTGGAGGTCCATCTGGGCTACGCCGCCAAGACGCTTGGCTACAAGGTCGCAACGCCGATTTTCGACGGCGCGAGCTATGAGGAGATTCAGGAGGAGCTTGTCAGGGCAGGGCTTGACCCCGAGGGCAAGAGCTGGCTGTACGACGGACGCACCGGCGAGCGCTTTGACAACAAGGTCACCGTCGGCTACGTGTACTTCCTCAAGCTGCACCACCTGGTCGATGATAAGATTCACGCCCGCTCCACCGGCCCGTACTCCCTCGTCACCCAGCAGCCGCTGGGCGGCAAGGCGCAGTTCGGCGGTCAGCGCTTCGGCGAAATGGAAGTCTGGGCGCTCGAGGCCTACGGCGCGAGCTACACGCTGCAGGAGATTCTGACCGTCAAGTCCGACGACGTGACGGGCCGCGTGCGCACCTATGAGGCGATTGTCAAGGGTCACAACGTCCCGCAGCCCGGCGTGCCGGAGTCCTTCAAGGTTCTGGTCAAGGAGCTGCAGGCGCTCTGCCTGGACATCCAGGTGCTGGACCGCGACGGAAACCAGATTGAACTCAAGGACGATGAGGACGCGCTCGACACGTTCAACCTCGCCCGCATGGACGCCGAGGACGAGCGCAGCCGCCGCAATCCCTACGCCGACGAGGCGGAGTTCGCGGACGCCGGCTTTGCCATCGGCGAGGGCGACGAGGACGAGGGCAGCGCCTATGCCGGCACCTTTGACGACGGCAGCGACGAGGAAGACTGAGGAAAGGGGAGAAGAAAGATGAGTTATGTACCGTTTGACGCAATCAAAATCGGGATTGCATCCCCTGAGATGATTCGTGAGTGGTCCTACGGCGAGGTCAAGAAGCCGGAGACCATCAACTACCGCACGCTCAAGCCCGAGCGCGACGGCCTGTTCTGCGAGCGCATTTTCGGGCCGACCAAGGACTGGGAGTGCCACTGCGGCAAGTACAAGAAAATCCGCTACAAGGGCAAAATCTGCGACCGCTGCGGCGTTGAGGTCACGCGCGCCAAGGTGCGCCGCGAGCGCATGGGTCACATTGAGCTGGCAACCCCCGTCTCCCACATCTGGTATTTCAAGGGCATTCCCTCCCGCATGGGTCTGCTGCTCGACATCAGCCCCCGCATTCTGGAGAAGGTGCTCTACTTCGCGGCATATATCGTCACCGACCCCGGCGAGACGCCGCTCACCCGCAACCAGATTCTCTCCGAAAAGGAATACCGCGATTACCGCGAGAAATATGAGAACGACTTCGACGCCGGCATGGGCGCCGAGGCGGTGAAAAAGCTGCTCCAGCAGATTGACCTGGAGGCGCTGTCCGCGCAGCTGCATGAGGAGCTGAGAAACGCCAACGGGCAGAAGAAGGCGCGCATCGTCAAGCGGCTCGAGGTCGTGGACGCCTTCCGCATCAGCGGCAACAAGCCCGAGTGGATGGTCATTGACGTGCTGCCGGTCATCCCGCCGGAGATTCGCCCGATGGTCCAGCTCGACGGCGGCCGCTTTGCGACCTCCGACCTCAACGACCTCTACCGCCGCGTCATCAACCGCAACAACCGCCTCAAGCGCCTCATCCAGCTCAACGCCCCCGACATCATCGTGCGCAACGAGAAGCGCATGCTGCAGGAGGCCGTGGACGCGCTGATTGACAACGGCCGCCGCGGCCGCGCCGTCACCGGCGCGAACAACCGCGCGCTCAAGAGCCTGAGCGACATGCTCAAGGGCAAGCAGGGCCGCTTCCGCCAGAACCTGCTGGGCAAGCGCGTGGACTATTCGGGCCGCAGCGTTATCGTCGTCGGTCCGGAGCTGAAAATCTACCAGTGCGGCGTGCCCAAGGAGATGGCGCTCGAGCTCTTCCGCCCCTTCATCATGAAAAAGCTCGTCGAGGACGGCAGCGCCAACAACATCAAATCCGCCAAGAAGATGGTGGACAAGGGCCGCGCGGAGGTCTGGGACGCGCTGGACGTGGTCATTAAGGACCACCCGGTCATGCTCAACCGTGCGCCGACGCTCCACCGCCTGGGCATTCAGGCGTTTGAGCCGGTGCTCGTCGAGGGCCGCGCGCTCAAGCTGCATCCGCTCAACTGCACGGCGTTCAACGCCGACTTCGACGGCGACCAGATGGCAATCCACGTTCCTCTGTCCGCCGAGGCGCAGGCGGAGGCGCGCATCCTGATGCTCTCCGCAAACAACCTGCTTCGTCCGCAGGACGGCGGCCCCGTCACGGTGCCGACGCAGGACATGGTGCTCGGCTCCTACTACCTCACGCTCGAGCGCTTTGAAAACGGCGTCTCCCAGCTCGACAACGACGAGTTCTGGCCGGTGAACGTCCCCTTCGAGCTTGCGGGCAAGACCTATGCCGAGCTCAGCGACGAGGAGAAGGCGAACGTCCACCTCAACACCTACCGCGATGAGGACGAGGCGATGCTCGCCTATGACCGCCACCTCATCGGCATCCACCAGCCCATCGCGGTGCGCGTGTGCAAGCCGCTGCCCGACGGCAGCATGGGCAGCAAAGTCGTGCGCATCACCATCGGCCGCATCCTGTTCAACCGCAACGTCCCGCAGGACCTTGGCTTCGTGACGCGCGTGGACGCCAACGGTGCGCCCACCGAGCAGTACTTCGACTACGAAATCACAGACATCTGCGGCAAGAAGCTGCTCGGCAAAATCGTTGACCGCGCGATTAAGCGCCACAACTTCACCATTGCGGCGGAGGTGCTGGACAACATCAAGGCGACGGGCTACAAGTACTCCACCCGCGCCGCCATCACCATCTCCGTTGCGGACATGACCATTCCCGCCGAGAAGTACACCCTCATTGCCGAGACCGAACAGCGCGTCGTCGAAATCGAGGACCAGTACAAGATGGGCTTTATGACCAACGACGAGCGCTATCGTCAGGTCGTCAAGGAGTGGGAGAAGACCACCGACGACGTCACCGAGGCGCTGCAGCGGAACATGGACCGCTACAACCCCGTGTTCATGATGGCAGACTCCGGCGCGCGTGGTTCGATGAAGCAGATTCGTCAGTTGACCGGTATGCGCGGCCTGATGGCGAACACCGCCGGACGCACCATTGAAATCCCCGTCAAGGCGAACTTCCGCGAGGGCCTGTCCGTGCTGGAGTACTTCACCTCCTCCCGCGGCGCGCGCAAGGGCCTTGCCGATACGGCGCTGCGTACCGCGGACTCCGGTTATCTGACCCGCCGCATGGTCGACGTGTGCCAGGACGTCATCATCCGCAGCGACGACTGCGGCGCGACCACCGGCATTCTCGCCGCCGAAATCAGCGAGAACGGCCAGGTCATCGAGCAGTTTGCCGAGCGTATCAACGGCCGCTATCCCGTCCGTGACATTCTCAAGCCCGGCACGGACGAGGTGCTCTTCGCCAAGGAGCACATGCTCACCTCCGACGATGCCAAGACGCTGGAGGACTTCGACATCCACGCCGTCGAAATCCGCACCGTGCTGACCTGCAGGGCGCACAGCGGCGTGTGCGCGCGGTGCTACGGCATGAACCTTGCCACGAGCAAGCCGGTCGGCCCCGGCGAGGCGGTCGGCATCATCGCCGCCCAGTCCATCGGCGAGCCCGGCACGCAGCTCACGATGCGTACCTTCCACACCGGCGGCGTTGCCGGCGGCGACATCACCCAAGGTCTTCCCCGTGTTGAGGAGCTGTTCGAGGCGCGCCGGCCCAAGAAGATGGCGACGCTTTCCGAAATCTCCGGCAAGGTCCGCTTCGAGGAGTCCCAGAAGGGAAGCCTGGTCAACATTATCGTCACCGCGGACGACGGCGACACCCGCAATTACGCCATCCCGCACACGGGCCTGCGCGTGCGTGACGGCGATACCATCGAAAAGGGCTTCCAGCTCCAGGACGGCGCGCTCTCCCCGCACGACATCCTCCGCATCCGCGGCGTCAGCGCGGTGCACGACTACCTCATCTCCGAGGTGCTCAAGGTCTACCGCCAGCAGGGCGTTGACATCAACGACAAGCACATCGAGGTCATTGTCCGCCAGATGATGCGCAAGGTGCGCGTTGAGGACGCGGGCGACACCGGTCTGCTCTCCGGCGCGATGGTCGACCTGCTTGAGTTTGTCGACGAGAACGAGAAGATTCGCGCGCGCACGGAAGCGGGCGAGGTCAACGCCGAGACCGGCGAGGCGCTGCGCGAGGCAGAGGCCACGCAGCTTCTCATGGGCATTACGAAGGCGTCTCTCGCCACCGATTCGTGGATGTCCGCCGCCTCCTTCCAGGAGACCACCAAGGTGCTCACCGAAGCCGCCATCAAGGGCAAGGTTGACCACCTGCTGGGTCTGAAGGAGAACGTCATCATCGGCAAGCTGATTCCCGCAGGCGCGGGTCTGAACGCCTACCGCGACTTCGCGCAGGAGATTGTCCCCGAGCCCGAACCCCCGGAGGAGCCCGACATCCTTGCGCCGCTGCGCGGCTTCACCAACGCGGTGCAGTGAGGGCAAGGCCCCGCCGAACCGCCGGCATTGACAGACTGACCGAAAAAGCCATCCGAAAGGATGGCTTTTTCTCCGTTTTTCTCTTGACTCCGGCGGAATAATATGTTAAAATGCCGATTTGCGTGGTATATCTGCGCAGAACACGAAAGAAAGGAGAACATGAATGCCTACTTTTAACCAGCTGGTGCGCAAGGGCAGAGAGACGTCGACCTACAAGTCCACAGCTCCCGCGCTGCAGTACGGTCTCAACACCCTGAAGAACAAGGAGACCGACCTCAGCTCCCCGCAGAAGCGCGGCGTATGCACCGCGGTCCGTACCGCGACGCCGAAGAAGCCGAACTCCGCTCTCCGTAAGATTGCTCGTGTGCGTCTTACCAACGGCTACGAGGTCACCGCTTACATCCCCGGCGTGGGTCATTCCCTGCAGGAGCACTCTGTGGTCATGATCCGCGGCGGTCGTGTAAAGGACCTCCCCGGTGTGCGTTACCACATCATCCGCGGCACCCTCGATGCCCAGGGCGTCGACGGCCGCAGACAGGGTCGCTCCAAGTACGGTGCCAAGCGCCCGAAGAAAAAGTAAGACCCTAAAAAAGTAGTTTGCCAAACGGTTCTCTATTTTCCATAGATTGACCCTCTTTGGCAGGCAAAACACTTCGCACTCAGGCGAAGTGAGTACCGATGACATCATTTTATAATGAAGGAGGGAAGCATAGTGCCCAGAAGAGGTAATGTTCCCAAAAGAGAAATTCTGCCCGACCCTATGTATAATAGCGTTCTGGTGACGAAGCTCGTCAACTCCATCATGCTCGACGGCAAGAAGGGTGTTGCACAGAAGGTCGTCTACGGCGCGTTCGATACCATCAAGGAGAAGACGGGCAACGAGCCGCTGGACGTGTTCACGCAGGCGCTCGAAAACATCATGCCGAGTCTCGAGGTCAAGGCCCGCCGTGTCGGCGGTGCGACCTATCAGGTCCCGATGGAGGTCCGTCCGGCCCGCCGTCAGACCCTCGGCCTTCGCTGGCTGACCAACTACGCGCGCGCCCGTGGCGAGCGCACCATGGCGGAGCGCCTGGCAGGCGAGATTATGGACGCTGCCAACAACACCGGCAACGCCGTCAAGAAGCGTGAGGATACCCACAAGATGGCCGAATCCAACAAGGCGTTCGCGCACTTCCGCTGGTAAGGCAGGTAACATTATATGCCCAGAAAGGTATCTCTCGAAAAAACAAGAAACATCGGCATCATGGCGCACATCGATGCCGGCAAGACCACCACGACCGAGCGTATCCTGTTTTACACCGGTGTCAACTACAAAATCGGTGAAACGCATGAGGGTACGGCGACCATGGACTGGATGGAGCAGGAGCAGGAGCGCGGCATCACGATTACGTCCGCCGCAACAACCTGCTTCTGGAAGGACCACCGCATCAACATCATCGACACCCCGGGTCACGTCGACTTCACCGTTGAGGTCGAGCGCAGCCTGCGCGTGCTCGACGGCAGTGTGACGGTCCTGTGCGCCAAGGGCGGCGTGGAGCCGCAGTCCGAAACGGTCTGGCGTCAGGCAGACCACTATCACGTGCCGCGCATGATTTACGTCAACAAGATGGACATCATGGGCGCGGATTTCTTCAACGTGTTGCGCATGGTGGACGAGCGCCTCAAGTGCAACGCCGTTCCCATCCAACTGCCCATCGGAAAAGAGGCGGACTTCCGCGGCATCGTCGACCTGGTCGAGATGAACGCCGACATCTACTATGACGAGATGGGCAAGGACATGCGCGTGGAGGAGATTCCTGCGGACATGATGGACCTGGCGACGGAGTACCGCGAAAAGCTGCTCGATGCCGTCTCCATGTTCGATGACGAAATCATGGAGATGTACCTCGAGGGCGAGGAAATCCCTGCCGACCGCATCCGCGCGGCCATCCGCGCGGCAACCGTGGCGGTGGAGATGATTCCCGTCACCTGTGGTACGTCGTATCGCAACAAGGGCGTTCAGAAGCTGCTCGACGCCATCGTCGACTACATGCCCGCTCCCACGGACATCCCCGCCATCAAGGGCGTCAACCCCAAGACGGACGAGGAGGAGGAGCGCCACAGCGATGACAGCGCCCCCTTCGCCGCGCTCGCCTTCAAGATTATGACCGACCCCTACGTCGGTCGTCTCGGCTTCTTCCGTGTCTACTCGGGCACGCTGAACACCGGCTCCGCCGTGCTCAACGCCACAAAGGGACACCGCGAGCGCATCGGCCGCATCCTTCAGATGCACGCCAACCACCGCGAGGACATCGAGACCGTCTACTCCGGCGACATCGCCGCTGCCGTCGGTCTCAAGAACACCACGACGGGCGACACGCTCTGTGACGAGAAGGCGCCCATCGTGCTTGAGAGCATGGAGTTCCCCGAGCCCGTCATCCGCGTCGCCATCGAGCCCAAGACCAAGGCCGGTCAGGAGAAGATGACCGTCGCGCTGCTCAAGCTCGCCGAGGAGGACCCCACCTTCAAGACCTACACGGACGAAGAGACCGGTCAGACCATCATCGCCGGTATGGGTGAGCTTCATCTGGAAATCATCGTCGACCGCCTGCTGCGCGAGTTCAAGGTCGAGGCAAACGTCGGCGCACCGCAGGTCGCCTACAAGGAGACCATCAAAAAAGCGGTGGAGCAGGACACCAAGTACGCCCGTCAGAGCGGCGGCAAGGGTCAGTACGGCCACGTCAAAATCCGCGTCGAGCCCAACGAGTCCGGCAAGGGCTACGAGTTCGTCAACGCGATTGTCGGCGGCGCCGTGCCCAAGGAATATATCCCCGCGGTGGACGCCGGTATTCAGGGCGCAATGCTCTCCGGCGTGCTCGCAGGCTACCCGGTTGTGGACGTCAAGGTCACGCTCTACGACGGCTCGTATCACGAGGTGGACTCCTCGGAGATGGCGTTCAAGATTGCCGGCTCCATGGCGTTCAAGGAGGCTTGCCAGAAGGCAGGCGCCACGCTGCTTGAGCCGATTATGAAGGTCTCCGTCATCGTGCCCGACGAGTACATGGGCGACGTCATCGGCGACCTCAACGCCCGCCGCGGCCAGATTCAGGGCATGGAGGCCCGCTCCGGCGCGCAGCAGATTGACGCGTTTGTGCCTCTGGCAGAGATGTTCGGCTACGCGACCGACCTCCGCTCCCGCACACAGGGGCGCGGACAGTACACGATGGAGCCGTCTCATTACGTTGAGATTCCGAAGAGCATCCAGGAGAAGATTGCGGACCAGCGCCACGGCGGACGCAGCCTCTAAGCGGAAATACCGCAAAATAACTGTTGCAAAAAGGCATAACTTACGGTAGAATAACCTTGTTATGCGAAATTGTATGCCAAACAAAAACCAATCATCTGAAACAGGAGGATTTTACAATGGCTAAGCAGAAATTCGAGCGCACCAAGCCCCATGTAAACATCGGCACCATTGGTCATATCGACCACGGCAAGACCACCCTCACCGCCGCCATCACCAAGTGGCTCGGCCTGCAGGGCAAGGCTCAGTACACTGACTACAGCTCCATCGACAAGGCTCCCGAAGAGCGCGAGCGCGGCATCACCATCAACACCGCTCACGTTGAGTATGAGACCGACGCGCGTCACTATGCGCACGTCGACTGCCCGGGCCACGCCGACTACATCAAGAACATGATCACCGGCGCTGCGCAGATGGACGGCGCGATCCTCGTCATCGCCGCCTCCGACGGCCCCATGGCGCAGACCCGCGAGCACCTGCTGCTCGCCCGTCAGGTGAACGTCCCCTCCATCCTCGTCTTCCTGAACAAGTGCGACCAGGTCGACGATGAGGAGCTCCTTGAGCTCGTCGAGATGGAAGTCCGCGAGTTGCTTGACTTCTACGGCTTCCCCGGCGACGACACCCCGATCATCCGCGGCTCCGCGCTCAACGCGCTCGTCAGCGAGTCCAAAGACCCCGCCGCCCCCGAGTATGCCTGCATTAAGGAGCTCATGGACGCGGTTGACAGCTGGATTCCGACCCCGCCGCGCGATGACTCCCTGCCCTTCCTGATGCCCGTTGAGGACGTCTTCACCATCTCCGGCCGCGGCACTGTCGCCACGGGCAGAGTTGAGCGTGGTCAGCTCAAGCTCGGCGAGGAAGTCGAGATTGTCGGTCTGTCCGACGAGCGCCGCAAGACCGTCGTCACCGGTATCGAGATGTTCCACAAGCTGCTCGACTTCGCTGAGGCGGGCGACAACGTCGGTACGCTGCTGCGCGGCGTCGCCAAGAGCGAGATTGAGCGCGGCCAGGTTCTGGCCAAGCCCGGCTCCATTCACCCCCTCACCAAGTTCGTCGGCCAGGTCTACGTTCTGACCAAGGACGAGGGCGGCCGTCACACCCCGTTCTTCAACAACTATCGTCCGCAGTTCTATTTCCGCACCACGGACGTCACCGGCGTCATCACCCTGCCCGAAGGCACCGAGATGTGCATGCCCGGCGACAACGTTGACATGAGCGTTGAGCTGATTACCCCGATTGCCATCGAGAAGGGCCTCCGCTTCGCCATCCGCGAGGGCGGCCGTACCGTTGGCTCCGGCGTCGTCATCGAGACCAAGGACTAATTTCCGGACACACAAGAAAGACAGGCACTGCCTGTCTTTCTTTTTTCCCTGTGTGCCGCTGCGGAAATCCGTCCGGCGGGGCTTCCTCTGCGCGCCGCAATGTGGTACAATCATGGAAAGCGTCTCCCGGACACGGCAGGCGGAAGCGAAAAGGAGAGCGGAACGATGGCACAGGAACGGTTGGACAAGCTGCTTGCCGCCACGGGGCGCTGGTCGCGCAGTGAGGTCAGGCGCATGGTGCGCGAGGGGCGTGTGCTGGCGGACGGACGCATCGTGTCCGCCCCGGAGACGAAGTACGACGCGGACAGCGTCACGCTCTGCGTGGACGGCGCACCGGTGGACCTGCAGCGCTTTGTCTATATCATGCTGCACAAGCCCGCGGGCGTTGTGTCCGCCACCGAGGACGGCAGGGAGAAGACGGTGCTTGCGCTGCTGCCGGAGGAATACCGCAGGCGCGGGCTGTTTCCCGTCGGACGGCTGGACAAGGACACCGAAGGCCTGCTCCTGCTGACGGACGACGGGGCGCTGGCGCACGAGCTGCTCTCACCGAAAAAGCACGTGGACAAGCGCTACTACGCGCGTGTGGACGGCGCGCTGGACGAGAGCGACCGCCTTGCCTTTGCCGCGGGCATGACGCTGGGCGACGGGCTGGTCTGTCAGAGCGCCGAGCTGGAGATTCTGTCCTCCGGCGCGCAGAGCGAGGCGCTGGTCACGCTGCGGGAGGGAAAGTACCACCAGGTGAAGCGGATGCTTGCCGCGCGGGGAAAACCCGTGCGCTACCTCAAGCGGCTGACGATGGGACCGCTCTGTCTGGACCCCTCACTTGCCGGCGGCGCATGGCGCCCGCTGACCGCAGAGGAGCTGAAAAAGCTGAAATATACAAGTTGCCCAACGAAAAAGCCGTGAAGGCGGGACGACCGCGCCCGTGCATTTACGGAATGTCTAAAAATCGAAAAATAATTTGTGTATTAAAGAAAAAATATCTTGCAATGCTCAGAAACATCGCGTATAATAGTGGAAATCGATTGGCAGGTTGCACAAAAAGGCTCAACAACGGTCAAGAGGAGGAAAACTATGTCCGGTAGAATGTTTTTGAACGTGGTCTCTCAGTTCAAGGAGACCAGCACGGCGCGTATCGGTGTGATTGATTCCGAAGGTACGGTGATTGCGTGCACGGATCTACAGGAGATTGGCAAGAAGTGGCCGCAGGTCGTGGCACCTGTCAACGACGCGGGGGATAGCTGCGTCGTGTTGGAGGGCAAGACCTTCAAGGCGCTTCCCGGGTGGGGCGGACAGTTTGACTTTGCGGCGTATGCCGAGGGGGAGGACGAGGTCAGCCGCACGGCCTGTGCCATGGCGGCAATCGCGCTCAACGGCGCGAAAAACTACTATGAGGAAAAACACGACAGAACGTCCTTTGTGAAGAACATCATCTCTGACAACATTCTTCTCAGCGACATCTACATCCGCGCGAAGGAACTGCACGTGGAGGCGGAGCTCTCCCGCGGCGTCTTCGTGATTCGCCGCAAAGAGGAGCGCACGGAGAGCCTGAGCGTCGATACGGTGCAGAATCTGCTGCCCGACCGGCAGACCGGCATCGTCGTGTCCATGGGCGAGAACGACATCGTCATCATCCAGCAGGTCGAGCCGGAGGCGGACACCCACGACCTTGAAAAGATGGCGGTCCAGATTGAAGAGGCGCTGCGCATGGGCGGCGAGAGCACTGTCGTCATCGGCATCGGCACGGTGGCGAATCACCTGCGCGACCTTGCAAAGTCCTATAAAGAGGCGCAGATTGCCATTGAGGTCGGCAAGGTGTTCGACACCGAGAAGTACATCATCAACTACGAGAACCTCGGCATTGGCCGCCTGATTTACCAGTTGCCCACCACGCTGTGCGAGATGTTCCTGCAGGAGGTCTTCAAGAAGAACCCCATCGACGCGCTCGA
>JAILRK010000195.1 GCA_024698225.1 Oscillospiraceae bacterium
CGATGACGACGCCCTCCTTCTCCGCCTGCCGCAGAAACGCGGCCGTGATGCGCGACTGCGAGGTAATCTCCAGGTCAAAGACCCCGATGATGCGCCGCGCGCTCAGAAGCTGGTTGTTGCCGATGTGCAGATACATAGTTGATGATATCAGAATGAGTTGGTTTGTGTTGACTGATATGGATTGACTTGTCCCCAGGGGAGGGCTTTGCAGAGAAGTTGCGGGCCTTGCGCCGTCTAATACTGATTTCAAATCAAAAAGATTGATTTGAAATCGAGCGTGCTCAGCACGCTCATGCCGCGCAAAGCGCGTCATGTCGTCTCATACGATACCTACGCGCCTGCGGCGCTATCAAAATGCTTTTCAAGCATTTTGATCAGGTATCAGTATCAAAGCCTCGCACAAGCCACTTGCCTCCCCCTTTGGGGGAGGTGGCACGAGCGGAGCGAGTGACGGAGAGGGTCCGCCGCAGCGCAGGGCGCATGCCGGCCCTCTCAGGCGCTGCGCGCCAGCTCCCCCGGAGGGGGAGCCAAGAAACGACGCTCAGCTCACCTGGCCCTGCTCGACGTGGAGGACCTTGCCGGCGAGGAGGCTGCCGAGGCGGTCCTCTTCGCAGCAGGTGATGAACACCTGTCCGCCGGTGATGCGGTTGAGCACGAACTCCTGCCGCCGGGGGTCGAGCTCGGAGAGCACGTCGTCGAGCAGCAGCACGGGCGAGCGCCCGGTGATTTCCTGGTAGATGTCGCGCTCGGCGAGCTTAAACGCCAGCGCGGCGGTGCGCGTCTGCCCCTGCGAGGAGAACTGCCGCGCGTTTTCGCCGCCGATTTCCACAAGAATGTCGTCCTTGTGCGGGCCGGAGAGACACAGGCGCGACGCCAGCTCCGCCGCGGCGTGCGCCTGCTGGTGCGCCATGAGCTGCTCGAACAGCACGTTCTGCCCGGCAAAGGGGTCGAGCACGGTCTTCACGGTCTCATAGCGCAGGGAGAGCGCCTCCCGTCCGCCGGAGCACTCGCGGTGCGCCGCCGCGGCGTAGTATTCCAGCCGCGCGCAGTAGCGGGCGCGGTAGTGGATGAGCACCGCGCCGGCGAGCGCCATGCGCGTGTTGAACTCCGGCAGCGTGTCGAGCAGGGAGGGGTGCTCCTCGCTGTCGCGCAGGATGCGGGTCTTGTGCTCATACAGGCGGTTGTACTCCGCCAGCGCCGCCGCGTAGCGCGGGCGCAGCTGAGAGAGCGACTGGTCCATGAACCGCCGCCGTGCCGCCGCGCCGTCGCGAATGAGAAACAGGTCCTCCGGGCAGAAAAACACCGTGCCGAGCACGTCGGCCAGCTCCGCCGCCCGCTTCACGCCGACCTGATTGACCGTCAGCACGCGCCGCCGCCCCGCGATGATGCGCGCCTCCACCGTGAAGTCGCGCCCGCGGGAGAACAGCGCGCCGCTCAGCCGCGCCTCCGCCGCGCCGAAGCGGATGAGCTCGCGGTCGGCGCGGGCGCGGACGGACTTGCCGCGCGAGAGATAGACGATGGCCTCCAGCAGATTCGTCTTGCCCTGGGCGTTTCCGCCGACGACGACGTTCACGTCCGGCGCGAAGGCAACGCTCTGCTCGGTGTAGTTGCGAAAGTCCTGCAGCCGGAGCGTGTCAATCCGCATATCGGACCGTCAGCTCCTCGCCGCGAAAGCGCACCACGTCGCCCGGACGCAGCTTCTTTCCGCGCTGGGTGCAGACCTCGCCGTTGACCGCCGCCTCTCCGTCGAGGATGGCGAGCTTTGCCTCGCCGCCGGTGGAGACCAGCGCCGCCAGCTTGAGCAGGTCCTGCAGGCGGATGTATTCGGTTGTGATGTCTATGGTTTTCATTGGTTCACGCTTTCAGCCGCACGGGCAATACCATATAGAGAAAGCTCCGGTCGCCCTCGGTCGCGGGCACGACGATGGCGGGGGAGATGCCGCTGTTGAGCTCCAGCTGCACCGTTTCCGCGGGCGCATAGCGCAGCGCCTCGGTCAGATAGCGGTTGTTGAAGCCAATCTCAAGGTCTCCGGCGTCGCCGGTGTATTTGCACACGTCCTTGGCGTCGCCGTTGGCGGTGCGGGCGGAGAAGACGACCATGCCGTCGCCGAAGCGGCAGCGCACGGGGCTTTTCAGCTTCTCGTTGATGACCACGCTCACGCGCTCCAGACTTTCTATCATGCTCTTCGCGTCCACCAGCAGGTGGATGGGGTTGCTGCGCGGAATGGCGTTTTTATAGTCCAGGAACTCGCCCTCCAGACGGCGGCAGATGAGCTCGGTCTCGCCGACCTCAAAGAGCACGTGCCGGTCGCCCAGCGTGATTTTCACCGGCTCGTCGATGTCCTCACAGACCTTTTCCACCTCGTTGAGCGCCGTGCCCGGAGCGACGAAGGAGAACACGCCGCCTCTGGCGTCCTCCAACTTCTCGCGGCGCAGCGCCAGGCGGAAGCCGTCCACGGAGACCATGGTCAGCTCGTCGGGCGTGACCTCGAACAGCGAGCCCATGTGCACGGGGCGCGACTCGTTGGTGGACACGGCGAAGCTGGTCTGGCGAATCATCGCGCCAAGGGTCTTCTCGGGCAGGGAAAAGGCGTTTTTCTCCTCGACCTCGGGCAACTGCGGGAAGTCGGCGGCGGGAAGCGCTTGAATGTCAAAATCGGCGTCGCCGCAGTGCAGCTTTACCGTCATCGAGTCGTCGGACACGAGGGTCAGCGTGTCGTCCGGCATGCGGCGGACGATGTCGCCGAAGAGCCGCGCGTTGAGCACCAGCGCGCCGTCCTCCTCGCTGTCGCAGGCGAAGCGGGTGCGGATGCCGAGCTGCATGTTGTAGCCGCTGACAATCAGAGAGCCGCCGTAGCAAATCAGCAGCAGGCCCTCCAGCGCCGGAATGGAGCTCTTGGTGGACACGGCGCGCCCGGCGGTGTTGATGGCGTTTTGCAGGACGACCTTTTCACAGGAAAATTTCATGGTGCGTTTCCTTTCTGCAAGAAGAATAGCTTCTTTTTTAGTAGTCGTAGTAGAGGGGCGGGAAATTGTGGAAAACCCACGCCGATGGCGCAACTGCGGGAAACGGCGTGTGGAAAGCGCGGTGGAAAAATGACAGGGTTTTCCACAGGAATCCACAGGCAAATCATTTTCCACAGCAGGGCTTGTTGGAAACCTGTGAATTGTGTGGAAAACGATGGGGCTCAGGTGAGGTTGTTGATGTTCAGCGTGATGTCCTTGATGGTCTGGGAGACGACGCCGTCGGTCTCCAGCTTCTCGGTCACCTGGTCGAGCGAGTGCATGGCGGTGGAGTGGTCGCGGTCAAAGATTTTGCCCAGCTCGACGGTGGACAGCCCCGTAATCTGGCGGATGAGGTACATGGCGATGTTGCGCGCCTGCACCACGCCGCGGCTGCGCGAGGGTCCGCGGAGCACGGACTCGTCCATGCCGAAATAGCGCGCGACCTCGGTGATGATGACGTCCGGCGTCGGCACGGACTCGTTGTTCTTGCGCACCGCCTCGCGCACGACCTGCTCGATGTCCATCTCCTCCATGCGCTCGCGCTTGAGCTCGTGGTGCGCCTTGATGGTGTTGATGACGCCCTCAATGCGCCGGACGTTCGTGGTCACGTTGCGCGCGATGTAGTCCGCGCTCTTGTCGTCGATGACGAAGCCGCGCTGCACCGCCTTGTTTTTGATGATGGCGATGCGCGTTTCGTAGTCCGGGGACTGCACGTCCACCATCAGCCCCCATTCAAAGCGCGTGCGCAGACGGTCGTCCAGCAGCGTCATCTCGCCGGGCATGCGGTCGCTCGTCAGCACAATCTGCCGCCCCGCCTCGTAGAGGGTGTTGAAGGTGTGGAAGAACTCGTTTTGCGTCTGCTCGCGTCCGGCGACGAACTGCACGTCGTCCACCAGCAGCAAATCCGCGTCGCGGTATTTCGCGCGGAACTCGTCGCCGCGGTTCTGCCGCACGAGGCCGACGAACTCGTTGAGGAACTCGTCGCCCTTGATGTAGACGATTTTCGACTTGGGCAGGCGCTTTTGAAACTGATGCTGAATGGCGTAAATCAGGTGCGTCTTTCCAAGGCCGGAGTCGCCGTAGATAAACAGCGGGTTGTAGTGCGCGCTCGCGCCGTCCGCCACCGCCTGCGCCGCCGCGTACGCCAGCTTGTTCGACTCGCCGACGACGAAGGTGTCAAAGGTGAAGTCGTCGCGGTTGAAGAGGGAGACGGATTTCTTCTCGCTCTGCTCCGCCTCCTCCTTGCCGGTGATGACGCGCACGGTGAAGTCCGTGGAGAACAGGTCGTGCAGCACGTCGTGGATGCGCTTGGCGAACACCTGCTCAATCATGTCGCGCTTGAAGGCGTTGGGGGAGACGATGATGAAGGAGTTGTCCTTCAGCTCGACCTCGGAGACCTCGTCAAACCACGTGTTGATGCTCGTCTCGGAAAGTTGCTCGCTCAGCTTGGAAAGGATGAGCTGCCATACGTCGGAAATCGAATTCACAGCGGGCACCTGCTTTACTCAGAATAAGAAATCGTATCTAACTGATTATATCAGAACGTGCAGAAAATTGCAATGCTTTCTTACATATTCTATATATAAGAATCGGGGAACGCCAAAAATTTTCTCGGATTATTGGTTGACAGAACACGGGGCATACAGTATAATAGCGGTTGCGCCGCTTTTGCGGCGAGGGTAGTATACTGCGTGGTCCGCGCAAGCGGTCCGCGTCGAGTAGGTGCGGCGAGACATCGCCGCCGGTATTACAGAAAAGGAGGAGTACGACATGGCAACCAAACGCACGTATCAGCCCAAGAAGCTGCAGCGCTCCAAGGAGCATGGCTTCCGCAAGCGCATGAAGACCGCGAACGGCCGCAAGGTCCTTGCCCGCCGCCGCGCCAGAGGCCGCGCCCGCCTGACCCATTGATTGGGTCGAAGGACACAACAAGGGAACCATGTACGAATAAGAGGGACGGCCACTGAAAACCCTGTTTTCTCGCCGTCCCTTAGAGGCTTGCACGGATGAAACGAGCGACGACGCTGAAAGAGAATTACGAGTTCCGCCGGGTTTACAACAAGGGAAAGTCCGGCGTTTCGCCGTTTCTGGTGGTCTATGCGCGCCCCAACCGCGGCGCGCGCAGCCGCCTTGGCGTCACCGTCAGCGCAAAGCTGGGCCACGCCGTGGCGCGCAACCGCGTCCGCCGCAGACTGCGCGAAATCTACCGCCTTGCCCAGCCGAGGCTGAAGCAGGGCTATGACGTCGTGCTCGTCGCCCGCGGGCGCGCCATGCGCTGCTCCTATCAGGAGCTGGAGCAGGCGTTTGCGCGCTGCTGCGAGCGGCTGAAGCTGTGGAGGGAGGACGTATGAAGCGCGTGCTGCTTGCCCTGATACGCTTTTACCGCGCGCGCCTTTCGCCGCTGTCGCCGCCGAGGTGCCGCTTCATCCCCACCTGCTCGCAGTACGCGCTGGAGGCGGTGGAGAAATACGGCGCCATCCGCGGCAGCGCGCTGGCGGCGCAGCGGCTTTCGCACTGCCATCCGTTTTACCGTGGCGGCAAGATTTATGACCCGGTTCCCTGACGGCGTATTTTCCCCCTGTCTGCGTTTCGCGCTGCTTGCCATACACAAAGTATGCCTGCGCAGCGCGACCTTGACAGAAGAAAAATCCGCTCGTCAGGCGAGCTGACGGTGCAGTTTCCCCCTGTCTGCGTTTCGCACTATGCCCCCTTTTTGTGACTGCGCAATCGCATCCCCAAGTTTATTTGGAGGAAAACAAGATGTTTTCAACAATCGGCTATTACATTTGCATTCCCTTCGCCTGGATTCTGCGCATCTTCTACAGCCTGACCAATTCCTACGGCTGGGCGCTGATTCTCTTCACGCTGGTCGTGAAGCTGGTGCTGCTGCCCTTCCAGCTCAAGAGCAAGAAGAGCATGCTGCGCATGAACCGCTTCCAGCCCAAGATGAAGGAGATTCAGGAGAAGTACGCAAACAACCAGCAGAAGATGAACGAGGAGCTGCAGCTGCTCTACGCGCGCGAGGGCATCAACCCCATGAGCGGCTGCCTGTGGTCCCTGCTGCCGTTCCCCATCATCATTGCCCTGTATTCCATCATCCGTCAGCCGCTCAGCCGCTTCATGCTGCTCTCCGCCGACGTGATTGAGAAGGTGCGCGGCATCGCCACCGGCCTTGGCTACGTCGCCGCGGAGACGGGCGGACGCACCGCCTTTTACGAGGAAATCAACCTCGCTCAGTTCATCAACGACAACTTTGAGAGCTTTGCCGGCATCGACGGGCTGTTCCGCGTGGACTACAGCTTCCTCGGTCTGGACCTGACGGTGATGCCCGGCGACGTGTGGAAGCAGGTTCTCACCGGCGGCTGGCCCGTCATCGGCCTCGTGCTGATTCCGATCATCTCCGCCGCGCTGAGCTTTTATCAGTCCAAGGTCGCCATGGCGGGCAACAACCAGAGCGCGGACGACCCCGGCGCGCGCACCAGCCGCTCCATGATGTACATGATGCCGCTGATGTCGCTGTGGATTGGCTTCACCCTGCCCGCCGCACTGGGCGTGTACTGGATTGCCAACAGCGTCTTCCAGATCATTCAGGACGTGCTGCTCAACAAGGTCTTCCTCAAGCAGATGGAAGAGGAGGAGACCGAGCGCGAGCGTGAGAAGCGCGAAAAGCGCGTGGCAAAGATGATGGAGGCGCGCGAGCAGCAGCGCCGGCTTCAGGAGCAGGCAAACAAGGGCAAGAAGCCGCCCCAGAAGAAACAGACGGAAAAGAAGTCCGAAAAGAAGGGCGCCTCCACCACGGAGGCCGGCCGCGTCGGTGAACGCCCCTATGCCCGCGGTCGCTCGTTTGACCCCGAACACTACGGTGAATAAGGAGTACACTGCGAAATGACACAGTATATAGAAGTAACCGGAAAAACCGAGGATGCGGCCATCGAAAAGGCGCTGGCCCAGCTTGGCATGGACCGCGTCGACGTGTCCGTCGAGGTGCTTGAGCGCGCCAAGTCCGGTTTCCTCGGCATCGGCGCGTCCCCTGCCAAGGTGCGCGTGAGCTATGACGACGGCAAGGAGGCGCCCGCGCCCGCACCGACGCCCGTCTTCCGTCCCGAGCAGCGCAAGACCAGGGAGGAGCGCGAGCGCGAGGAGGCGGAGCGCCAGGCAGAGAAGGCGCGCAAGGCCGCCGAGGAGAAGAAGAACGCCCCGAAGGCCGAGCTGCCCAGGGACTTCAAGCCCGAGGTGCTGCAAAACGGCGCCGCCGCCGAGAAGGACGAGAAGAAGGAAAAGCGCGACCGCCGCGAGCGCAAGCCCCGCGAGCCGAAGCCGCCGCGTGAGCCGAAGGCCCCGCGCGAGGACAAGGAGCCGCGCGAGAGCCGCCCGCCCCGCCGCGAGCCGAAGCCGCAGAGCGTCGACCTGGGCGAAGAGGTGCACGACGAGAAGTCGGAGCAGATTCGCACATTCATCAGCGGTCTGCTGACGCACATGGAGAGCGACGCGGTGGTGCGCGTCTATGAGGGCGAGAAGGGCCGCTACAAGGTCATCCTTGAGGGCAACAAGCTCGGCGCGCTGATTGGCCGCCGCGGCGAGACCCTGGACGCCATCCAGCAGCTCACCAGCTACGCCGTCAACCGCAGCGGCGACAAGAACCGCGCCCGCATTCAGGTGGACGCCGAGAACTACCGCGAAAAGCGTGAGCAGAGCCTTGCGCGCCTGGCGGACAAGGTGGCGGCAAAGGTGGTCAAGTACCGCAAGAACGTCACTCTCGAACCGATGAACGCCTACGAGCGCCACGTGATTCACACCGCGCTGCAGGACGCGAAGAACATCTCCACCTTCTCCATCGGCACCGAGCCGAACCGCCGCGTCGTCGTCGCCTACGACCGCGCGAAGAAAACCCCGCAGGGAGAGGAATAA
>JAILRK010000198.1 GCA_024698225.1 Oscillospiraceae bacterium
CTTGATGCCGCTTTGCTGATGCGTCAGGAAGACCATGCCCCAGGCCATGACAACGACAACCATGGTCCGAATTGCCGTGGCAAGATGCGAACCGACGCCATTCACGCCGATTTTTGCCAAAATTGAGGTGAGTGCCGCAAAAACTGCGGACCCGAGCGCCAACCAAAACCACATAGTCCTTCCTCCGTCAGCGTCTGCAGAACTGACTGTATCATACCACGAACGCCTCGCTTATGCCACACAAAGAAACCGGCACCGGGCCAATGAAACCGCAGGATTACTCCCCGAAGGGGACCTCTCTGACCTCGTCCACAAACTGCGTTCTGGCCTCAAAGCCCTGGCAGATTTGATTGTAGTCCCCAAAAATTGTCAGCCTGTCCCCGGGCGAGAACACGGTGTCCGCCTGTGCCGGCTCGGTGGTCCCGTCCTCCCGCTCCACCGAGAGAATCAGCAGGTTGCGCTCCGACTTCAGCTCCGTCTCCGCCAAGGGCTTGTCCTGCAGCGCCGTGGGCACGTAATGCAGGTGCACCTGCGCAATGCACTCCTTTCCGAGCTGGTCGATGAGGAGCACGCTGTTGTGCCGGGACTGTCTGGCAAATTTTGACGCGAGGCCGGCAATCAGCCGGTCCAGCACCTTGCGGATGCGCTGCACCCGGACGAAGGCGAACACGGTGCAAATCGCCACCAGCGGGATAAGCAGCGAGGTCACGCTCTCCTTCACCTGAATCGGCTGCATGGAGATGAAGAAGTTGACCATCGCCGACACAAAGGTGATGTTGAAGAGATAGCCGAAGAGCATCGTCAGCCGTGCCATCCGCCGCCGGGAGCGGGTTGCCAGCACCATCTCGCTGTCGCGGGTCGTAAAGCCGCAGCCGGTCAGCAGAGAGACGACCTGAAACCGCGCCTTCTCCTCCGGCAGACCTACCAGCCGGAACAGCACCGTGAACACCTCTGAAATCACCCAGTACATGGCAATCAGAAGCGCAAAAATCGACGCGGCTGCATAGATGTTCATACGTGCCTCCCCCTTCCGTCCGACGCCCGGGAACGCGGGGCGGAACGGAACCTGATGTGTGATAGAGTGAATGTTTGCTTCCGTTGCAGCCGGGCAAGGCCGCCGCAACCGGACAAAACAACGATATTATCATAACGGCATCCCGGCGGATAGTCAAGGCGAATGTGCGCACGGCGGGGAACGGCAACGGAACGCCTCTGCCGGAAAGCGCCGCGGCGATTGCCTTCGTGGGAGCGAATGACAAACGGAGGCACAGCGAAAGCGCTCCAAAGAATCCGTAAGCATTCCGTTGACAAAAGCGGCTTGTCTGTGTAAACTATAGAGGCGGGTGCGAAACTCAAATATTTTTCAAGTTTCGGAAGTGATGGCACATGAACTACATTGAACGACCAGACTATATGCAGCGCCTTTTGGATCTCATGGGAACGCCGGACATCAAAATCATCACCGGCGTCCGACGCAGCGGCAAGTCGGAGCTGATGAAGGCCTATATCCGAAGAATCACGGAAACACAACCGGATGCCAATATCATCTTTGTGGACTTCTTTGACCTGAAGTATGAGGGGCTGAAGGAATACCACGCGCTTTATGAGTATATTGAGAGTCACTATGTCCCCAGCAGGACGAACTACGTTTTCGTGGATGAGGTGCAGTTGTGCGATGGGTTTGAGCTTGCTGTCAACAGTCTGCACAGGTCGAGAAAGTATGACCTCTATCTCACGGGGTCAAACGCCTTTTTGCTCAGTTCCGACCTGACGACGCTGTTTACCGGAAGATATATCGAGATTCCGGTGTTTCCGTTCAGCTTTTCCGAGTTCTGCCGCTATTATGCGCATGAAACGGATACGGCAAAGCTGTTTGACGAATACGTGATTCGGGGCGGGTTGGCCGGTTCTTACGAATACCGCACTGAGCGTGACCGCGTGAACTATATCCGGGACGTCTATGATACGATTGTCCAGCGGGACTTGGTAAGCAAGTACCGTCTGCCGGACACGACGACGCTGGAGCACTTGGCGGAGTTTATGATGGACAACGTGTCCAACATGACCTCTCCTAACAACATCAGCGAAACGCTTTCCGCCGACATAATTGCCACCAATCACAAGACGGTCGGCAACTACATCAAATACCTCTGTGATGCCTATGTGTTTTACGTCGTCCGCCGTTACGATATCCGGGGGAAAACGTATCTGAAGACTTCCGCGAAGTATTACCTCAGCGATACGGGGATTCGTTTTGCGCGGCTGGGCAGAAGGAATCTGGATTACGGACGGATGTATGAGAACGTTGTCTGTATCGAGCTGATGCGGCGTGGGTATGAGGTCTACGTCGGAAAGCTGTATCAGAAAGAAGTTGATTTTGTCGCAATGCGCGGCGACGAGAAGCTCTACATTCAGGTCAGTGACGACATTGCAAGACCGGAGACCTTTGAACGGGAGTACACGCCGCTCCTGAAAATCAAAGACGCTTACCCGAAGATGATTCTGGCGAACACGAAACACGAGACCTACGATTATGAGGGAATCACAATCTACAATCTTCCCGATTGGCTGCTGCAGAAATAGCCTGCGGTGTCGTTGTGCCAGGCACCGCAGCGATTGCCTCTGACAAGGGAAAAACCTGTCATCCACAGAACCGGACGGACCGGCATTGATTTTCAGTTGTTTTTCAGAACGGAATGCTACAGTAGAACGAGACAATCGGAAATTACCCCGGAGGAGGAACGCCTGTATGAACATCTTGCTGGTGGAGGACGAGCGTGCGCTGTCAAACGCCGTCAAAAAGATACTGGAACAAAAGGGCTGGTACGTGGACGCCGTGTACGACGGGGCTGCGGCGGTGGACTATGCCGAGGGCATGGAGTATCAGCTCATCATTCTGGACGTGATGCTGCCGCGGCTGGACGGCTTTGAGGTGCTGCGCACCCTGCGCAACGACGGCGTCCATACCCCAATTCTGATGCTCACGGCGCGCTCCACCGTGCCGGACAAGGTCGCGGGGCTCAACGCCGGGGCGGACGACTACATGACCAAGCCCTTTGACACGGAGGAACTGCTGGCGCGGGTGGGCGCGCTGACGCGCAGGACGGGAGAGGTCGTTCTGGATAAGATTGACTATGAGGACCTCTCACTCAACGTCAAGTCGGCGGCGCTGCGCTGCGGGGACGAGTCCGTGCAACTGAGCCGCAAGGAGTTCGACGTGATGAAGGTCTTCCTCTACAACCCCACCATGACCATCACGAAGGACACGCTCATCACGAACGCGTGGGGAATCGACTCCGAGGCGACGGACAACAACGTGGAGGTCTACGTCTCGTTCCTGCGCAAGAAGCTGCGCTATCTCCGCTCCCGTGTGAGCATCCGCACCATTCAGCGCATCGGCTATCGGCTGGAGGTGGAGGCGTGCTGAAGGGCTATCGGAAGCGCTTTGTCCTGTTCAACATGCTGCTCGTGGGCGCGGTGCTGGTTATCTCGCTGGTCGTGCAGGGGACGTACCTCTATCGCAGAAGCTACGACGAGATGAAAAACACCATGCGCATGATTGTGGAGCCCTGGGACAGGCTGGGCGGACGACTGCCCATGCTGGACGATGGTCCGCCGCCGGCTCCGCCCGACCTCCGGGAGGACGAACTGCCGGACCTGCCGCGGCACGACGACGAGAACATGGTCACGTTGCTCTGCGACACAAGGACCGGGAGCATCACCGTCGTGTCACGTGCGGCAACGCCGGAGGGCGTGAACCTCGCGGAGCTGGTGCAGGAGGTCGTCGACAGAACGGAGCCCTTCGGCTATCTGCGTGCCTACGGCATGTTCTACTATCAGGAGAGCAACGCCGGATACTGTAAGATTGCATTGGCGGAATCCTCGTTCCTGACCAACCGGGTGCTGCGCAGCGTGCTGGTGCTCTTTGCGGTCTATGCCGCGGCGATGGTGCTGATTCTGTTCATCAGCATCCGCCTGTCCCGGCTGGCGGCAAAGCCGATGGAGGACGCGATTGCACAGGAGCGTCGCTTTGTGGCGGACCTCTCCCACGACCTGAAAACGCCCATCACGGTCATCCTTGCCAACAACAGCATCCTGCGCAACAGCGCCGCGCTGTCTCCGGCGGAGCAGGCGCAGTGGCTTGACAGCACGGATACCGCGGCAAAGAATATGATGTCACTGGTTGGGGAGATGCTGACGCTCTCCGCGCTGGAAAGCGAGAGGCAGACGCTGAAAAAAGTCCCGGTCAACCTCACCTCGGCGGTGGAGAAGGCGGAACTGCAGATGGAATCCCTCGCCTATGAGCGTTCCATCACGCTGGAGAGTGACATTGAGGAGGGCGTGCTCATCAACGGCACGGCGGACTATGCCGAGCGCATCTGCAACAGCCTGTTGGAGAACGCGCTGAAATACGAGCCGGACGGCGGACGCGTGTCCATCTCGCTGGGCAGGGAGCGGCGCACGGCGGTGCTTGCGGTGCGCAACTCCGGCAGCGTGATTGCGCCGGAGGACCTGGCGCACATCTTCGAGCGCTTTTATCGCGGTGACAAGGCGCGCAACATCCGCACGGGGCACGGCCTCGGCCTGCCCATCCTCAAGGAGATGGCGGAGGCGATGGACGCCGAGATTTCCGTGCAGAGCACGGAGGAGAGCGGCACGGTGTTCACCCTGCGCTTTCCGCCGGCGACACAGATGTGAGAATCTACACGCGGCCCCGGCGCCGCAGGACCCCGGAACGGTACGGCATCCGTTCCGGGGTCCTGCTTTTTTTAAGATGGTTTTAAGATTGCGCGCTTATACTCTCGTCCGACATCAAAGCAGAGAGGAAGTGATTGCACTTGGAGAAACAGTACCGGCATGAGTGGAAGCACGTCATCAATTACGCCGACCTTCTGACCATCCGCGCAAGGATGCGCGCCGTGGCGCAGAGCGACCCCCATGCCGTCGGCGGCAGGTATCTGATTCGCAGCCTGTACTTCGACAATCTTGACGACAAGGCGCTGCGGGAGAAAATCGACGGCGTGAACATGCGCGAGAAGTTCCGCATCCGCCTGTATAACTGCGACAGCTCCGTCATTCATCTGGAGAAAAAGAGCAAGCGAAACGGCCTTGGCACGAAATATTCGGCAAACCTGACCGCAGAGGAGACGCAGAAGCTCGTGGACGGCGAGCTGGACTGGATGCTCGACAGCGGCAGACCACTGGTCCAGGAGTTGTACTGCAAAATGCGCTATCAGGGCATGCGCCCGAAAACCATCGTGGACTACACGCGGGAGCCCTTCGTGTTCCGTCCGGGCAACGTCCGCGTGACGCTGGACTACGACATCCGTACGGGTCTGGACTGCACACAGCTTTTGGACCCGGACGCCGTGACCGTACCGGCGGGAGACGCCCCCATCATCCTTGAGGTCAAGTGGGACGCTTATCTGCCCTCAATCATCCGCGACGCCGTTGCCGTGCCGGACCGGCGCGTCGGCTCATTTTCCAAATACGCACAGTGCCGTGTATACGGCTGATGAACACAAATAAAAAGGAGAAACCACCATGACTTTTTCAGACATCTTCAAATCAAGCTTCCTTGAAAACGTGACAAGCGTCACCATCCTTGACATGGTGCTCGCGCTGCTGCTCGCCTTCGGCGTCGGCATGTTTATCTTTTTCGTCTACAAGAAGACCTATGCGGGCGTGATGTACTCCGGCTCCTTCGGCGTGACGCTGGTCGCGCTGACCATGATCACCACGCTGGTCATCCTGGCGGTCACCAGCAACGTGGTCCTGTCCCTCGGTATGGTCGGCGCGTTGTCCATCGTCCGCTTCCGCACGGCGATTAAGGAGCCGATGGACATCGCGTTCCTGTTCTGGTCCATTGCGGCGGGCATCGTGCTCGCGGCAGGACTCATTCCGCTGGCGGTGTTCGGCAGCGTGGTCATCGGCGTCGTGCTGCTGGTCTTTGCCAACCGCAAGGACAGTTCCAACCCGTACATCGTGGTGCTGTCCTGTGCGGACCACGCTTCGGAGCAGGCGGCGACGGCACTGCTGGCGCAGCGCACGAAGAAATGCACGGTCCGCAGCAAGACGGCGCGCAAGGGCAGCGTGGAGCTGAACGTGGAGATTCGCCTTGCGGACGACAACACCGACTTTGTGAACGAGCTGTCCGACCTGCCCGGCGTGCAGAGCGCGGTGCTGGTGAGCTACAACGGCGATTACATGGGCTAAAGGAGGCGCAAGGTGTCAACGCATAAGAACATCGACAGAATCTGTCTTCTTGTGCTCGTGCTGACGCTGCTTCTGACCGTCGCCTTTATGAACGGGAAATCGCTGGGGCTTCAGGCGGTTACGGACGAGGACGCCGAATCCTACACCGGTACGGGCTGGTTCACGGAAAATGACCAGGACGGAAGCTGGAGCGACAATGCCAATACGACCTATATCACGCTTTCCGGCGACACGGCAACGGTGAAGGGCAGCGGCGCGTACGCCTATGACGGCGGCGTCGTCATCTCGAACGGCGGCTGGTACGTGCTCTCCGGCACGCTGACGGACGGCAGCATCGTGGTGGACGCATACAACTCCTCCAAGGTCTGGCTGCGGCTGAGCGGCGTGGACGTGACCTGCAGCGACGACGCCTGCCTGATTGTCGACCAGGCGGACAAGGTGTTTCTCACGCTGGCAGAGGGCACGGAGAACGCGTTCACCAGCGCTGAGAGCTATTCCGACGCCGCGCTGGAGGACAATACCGGCGGCGTGATTTTCTCCCACGACGACCTGACCATCAACGGCAGCGGCAGTCTGACGGTCACCGCAAACTACAAGCACGGCATTGACGCGAACGACGCCCTTGTCATCACGGGCGGCACCATCGTCATCACCGCGCCGCAGGACGGCATCCACGTCAACGACAGCTTCCGCTTCATGGCGGCGGACCTGACCATTTCCGCGGGTGATGACGCCATCCACAGCGACGACGAACTCTATGTGGAAAGCGGCACCATTCTCATTCCGGAATGCTATGAGGGACTGGAGGCGCTGACCATCGACGTGGTCGGCGGCGACATCACCGTCTATCCTGAGGACGACGGCTTCAACGCCAACGGCAACAGCACCGGCGCAATGGGTGGCTTTGGCGCGATGGGCGGCGGCATGGGCGGCATGCACGGCATGCGCAGCGCGAACGGGGAAGACGGACAGAGCACGGAAACCGCGAGCAGCGGGGACGGTGAAACCGCAACGACATCCGACATGAGCGGCGAAGCGCCCGACATGAGCGGCGAAGCGCCCGACATGAGCGGCGAAGCGCCCGATATGAGCGGCGAGGTGCCCGACATGAGCGGCGAGGCGTCTGATATGAGCGCAACCGCGGAAGCAGCAACCGCGGAAACCACAACGACGGAGGAGACCTACATCCGCATCTCCGGCGGCACGGTCACCATCATCAACGAGAACGGCAACGACGCAGACGGATTGGATTCCAATGGCAGCATTTATCTGGACGGCGGCACGGTCCGCATCAGTCTGAAAGGTGACGGCAGCAACAGCGCCATTGACTACGGCAGCGAGAGCGGCGGCGAGTTGATTGTCACCGGCGGAACGCTGGTGGCCTGCGGCGGTTCGAGCATGGTGGAGGAGTTCAGTTCCACCTCGACCCAATGCGCCGTGCTGTACAACCTCGGCACGACGGCGGCGGCAGGGACACAGTTCCGCGTGCTGGATGCGGACGGAAACGAGCTGCTGTCCGACACACCGGCGTGCAGCTATTCCTCGGTCGGCTTCAGTTGCCCGGCGCTTGCCGTCGGTGAGACCTATACCGTCTGCGTCGGAGAGACGACGGAAGAGCTGACGCTGAGCGCGACGGCGACGCAGACCGGAGAGAGCGGCGGCATGGGCGGCGGCATGGGCGGCGGCATGGGCGGCGGCATGCGGCACGGTGGCACGAGCGACACGGGTGAAACAAGCGACATGGGCAGCACGGACGGCATGTGGAACGGCGGCATGAACGGCGAAGAAGGCATGACGCCCCCGGAGCAGAGCGGAGAGGACGCAACCGGATTCTCCGGACGTCCGACCCCGCCCGATTGGAGCGAAAACGGAGAAAGCGGCTTTGGCATGCAACGTGGCCACCGCGGCGGACCGGGCTTCGGTCAGCAGAGCACCGACGCCCGGAGCACGGACACGCAGAGCACGGACACGCAGAGCATGGACACGCAGAGCACCGATACGCAGAGCACGGACGCCCAGAGCGCGGATACGCAGAGCAGCGACGCCGGAAGCGGCGAGGAGTCGTCCGCCGGAATGACCGCGGAGCCGCCGGGCGGAGAGAGGCAGGGCGAAGACTCCGGCGGCATGAGTGGTCCGCCCGATATGGCGCAGAACGGGAGCACCGCCACGGACGAAGCCGCCGCCGAGGAGACGGCGGTGGGCGAGACGGTCAGCACGGACACCTGGCTTTTGCTCGGTGTGTGCGCGCTGGTGCTTGCCGCGGGCATCCTGTTTGCCTCACGTTTCAAGCGCTATTGACGTGCGCCGTCCGTCCACGGACGACAGGCATCACAACAGGACAGAAAAAGGATACGCAGGCGGAACGTGCATCCGCTTGCGTATCCTTTTTCACCGTATGCGTCCCGGCACAGCGACGCGTGCGTCAGCCGAAGAGCTCGGCTGCCTTGGCGGCAAAACGCTCGCCGTAAATCAGGAAGTTGTCCTTGTAGAGCGCCATACCGTTGTGCTTTTCCACGTTGTCGTTCACGCCGACCGGTCCGAGATGGATGACAGGCATCCCGCTGGCGCCGCCGCCGGAGTAGCACAGCATGCCCTTGACCATCTCGATGGTCAGAATCGACTGAATGACGGTTTCGCCGCCGCCATGGGTGAACTGCTCGGTGGCGAAGGCGCCGCCCAGCTTCCCGGCGAGGGCGAGCTTGCCGCTTGCGCCGAGCAGCCAGCCGTGCATGTCGGGGGTCATCAGCGCGGCGTAAGAGGGGGAGCCGACCACAACGCCCCGGGCGTCCTGCACAAAGTCCTCGTCCGCGGCGTGGATGGAAAAGGCATCGGCCTCGACGCCGCTCACGCGGCGCATGCCCTCGGCAATCCACTCGGCGGCCTGCTTTGTGTTGCCGGTTTTGGAGTCATAGATGACTGCAAGCTTCATGTCGCGTCCTCCGTTTCAGTTGCCCGCGCAGTGATGGTCTGCGCAGTGGTCGTGTCCGCAATCGCCGTCGTGATGCTCGTGGTGGTCGCAGCGGGCGTTCGGGTCGTAGTCCAGCGTTCCCTCCGCAAGCGCCTTTGCCGCGGCGTCCGCCGCGCCCTGCACACCGGCATAGAGCCGGATGCCGACGTCCGCAAGCGCCATCTGCGCGCCCATGCCGATGCCGCCGCAAATCAGCGCGTCCGCCTTTGCCGCCTGCAGAAAGCCTGCAAGCGCGCCGTGCCCGCTGCCGTTGGTGTCGACCACCTGTTCGCTCACAATCTTGCCGTCCTCCACGTCGTACAGCTTGAACTGTGCGGTGTGTCCGAAGTGCTGAAAAATCTCTCCGTCGTCATAGGTTACTGCGATTCTCATGGTGTTGTTTCCTTTCTCCGTGATGCTTTGCCGGAGCCTGACCGGTTCATACGCCCAGTGCCCGCCGGTAATCAGCAGCCGTTTTCCGTTCACGAGCGCGTCCGCCAGCTTCTTCCTTGCGCTGTCATACATGGCGGTCACCGTGGTGCGGGCAACGTTCATTCTGGCGGCGCAGGCCTCCTGCGTCAGTCCCTCGTTGTCCAGCAGCCGCAGCGCCTCAAACTCATCGACGGTCATGCATACGCTCTGCGTGGCGACAACGTCATCCGGCGAGAAGCTGCGATAGACCGGCAGCTGTTCGATTCTGCGGCATCGTATCGGTCTTGGCATAGCGGCTCCTTTCTGACATATGTCAATAATAGTATAAGCCTGTTCCGCTTTCTTGTCAAGGAAAACACGGATAAAAGACCCGCACCGGTCAGAAGCCTTGGTCTATCCTGCCGGTACGGGTCTCTTTGGTTATGATGCGGTTGCGCCGTTGTGCGGCACGCGCGGCGATATGGGGGAGGTCCCTCTGCGGTCACACGCACAGCGCAGTGCATCCGCCTCGGTTCTGAACGCGGGGGATTACTGCTTGCCCGCCAGAAAGTAGTCGCTGTTTCCGGGGCGGTAGAAGGGGCAGGAGGAGCGGCGGCGCTCCACCAGCGCGGCGTATTCGTCCTCGTCAAGGTCCTGCTCGCAGATGTAGTCGTCGTACTCCTCGTCGTAGGCGTAGTAGACGCAGTCCTCGCAGATGGTCATTCTTCCTCGTGCGCCCCCGCGTAGGAGTAGTGCAGCAGCTCGTGGTGGCGCTCGTTGAGGTCGTCGGCGTACATGGAGTTGAGCACGGGGTTGCGCTCGGCGCGCTTGAACATGGCGCTGCGGTCAATCTCATAGAGGCCCTCGGCGCGCTTGAGCTTGCCCGCCATCAGCGAGTACGGCTGGCCCGCGCCGCTGACGCAGCCGCCGCGGCAGCTCATGACCTCCACGATGTCAACCTGCACCTCGCCGGCGCTGATTTGGTCGAGCAGCGTCTTGGCGTTGGCAAGGCCGTTGACCACCGCCACGCGCACGTCGCGCTCGCCGACGCGGAAGGTGGCAAAGCGAATCGGGTCGTTGCCGCGCAGACCGCTGTGGGCAATCATGCGCAGGGTGTTCTTGTCCTTTTCCGGCATGCAGAAGCGCACCACCGCCTCGGCGACGCCGCCGGTGGAGCCGAAAATCTCCGCCGCGCCGGAGCCCATGCCGTAGGGCAGGTCGGGGGATTCCTTCTCGAGCTGCAGGAAGTGGATGCCGGACTCCTTAATCATCTTGATGACCTCCTGCGTGGTCAGCACGAGGTCGACGTTCGGCACGCCGAAGCGGCGGAACTCGGGGCGCGCCGCCTCCATCTTCTTCGCCGTGCAGGGCATGATGGCGATGTGGTAGGTCGTGCGTCCGTCCTCCGCGTCTTTTTTCTGGTAGTTGTCCTTGAGCACGGTGGCGAACATCTGCATGGGCGAGAGCGCGGAGGAGAGGTTCTTGAGAAATTCCGGGCGCTCCTGCTCAACGTAGCGCACCCACGCGGGGCAGCAGGAGGTCATCAGCGGCAGGTTCTCGCCGGTTTCGAGGCGGCGCAGGAACTCCGCGCCCTCCTCACGGATGGTCAGGTCCGCGCCGAAGATGGTGTCGTACACCTCGTCCGCGCCCATAATCTTGAGCGCCGTGACCAGCAGGTCAAGCACGTTTTCGCCCGGGGGCAGGCGGTACGCCTCGCCCAGCGCCACGCGCACGGCGGGCGCAATCTGGAAGACCACGCGCTTGGAGGGGTCGTGCAGCGCCTTCCACGCAAGCCCGATTTCGTTTTTGACGGTGATGGCGCCGGTGGTGCACACGGCGGAGCACTGGCCGCAGGAGACGCAGTGCGTTTCGCTGAGCTTTGCGTCATCGGTGGCGGCGATGCGCAGGTTCGGACCTCTGCCCACGAAGTGCAGGATGCTCATGCCCTGCATCTCCTCGCATACGCGCACACAGTCGCCGCAGAGAATGCACTTGCTCATGTCCACGGTAATCGCCTTGCTCGAGCGGTCGACCGGCGGGATGTCGCGGGTGTCCGCAAAGCGCAGGTCATGGATGCCGAAGCGCATCGCCATCTCCTGCAGGCGGCAGGAGCGGTTCTTCTCGCAGGTTGTGCAGTCGCGGCAGTGGGCGGCGAGAATCAGTTCCATAATCGTGCGGCGGTAGCGCAGCAGGCGCGAGGTGTTCGTGCGGATGCGCAGGCCGTTGCGCGGCAGCATCTGGCAGGCGGCCTCGATGTTGCCCTTGTCATCCTCCACCATGCACATGCGGCATGCGCCGTAGACCGACAAATCGGAGTGGAAGCAGAAGTTCGGCACCTCAACGCCCGCCTTCTGGCAGACCTCCAGCACGGTTTTGTGGCTGTCGTCGAATTCGACGCGGATGTTGTCAACGTACATGATGCCGTTAGCCATCGATGGTCACCTCCTCAATTGCGCCAAAGGCGCACAGTTCAATACAGGTATAGCACTTGACGCATTTGCTCTGGTCAATGCTGTACGGACTCTTGAGCACGCCGGAGATGGCCTCGGCATGGCAGGCGCGCGAGCAGCGCGAGCAGCCCTTGCACTTGTTGGGGTCGATGCGGACCTGCTTTCTGTCGTAGGGAATCCCGTCGCCCGGCGCAACGGGCAGACGCGTTTCCTTCGCGCACAGGGGACATGCGCCTTCGATGTGGTTCTGGAAATCGTCGGAAAATTCCATCGCCGCCACGCGGAGCGTGGAGCCGCTGCCCTTGCCGAGGGCGCAGAACGCCGTCATGTGGACAACCTCGCCAAGCTCCAGCATCATGCCCACGTCGGACTCGTCCGCCTTGCACTCCACCAGCTTGCCCATCAGCTCGCTCATGCGCTTCGTGCCCTCGCGGCAGGAGATGCACTTGCCGCAGAAATCCGCCTGCGTCGCGCGCAGGAAGCTGTATGCGGCGTCCACCATGCAGCGGTCCTCGTCCATCACGGTGATCACGCCGTCGCCGCGGCGGCAGCCCCACTCGGCAAGCGCCTTGTAATCCAGCGGCAGGTCCAGCTGCTCCGCCGTCACCAGTCCGCCGGAGGGTCCGCCAATCTGCATCGCCTTGAAGGCCTTGCCGTTTGCCATGCCGCCGCCCAGCTCATCCACAATCTGGCGCAGCGTCATGCCCTTTTCGACCGAGATTCGCCCCGGGCGATTGACGTCGCCCTTGAGTAAGTAACTCTTTGCCATATGTTTTCTCCCATGTCATCGTTCGTATTGGTGTCATACATCGTTACTGTATCATCTTGCGCCCCAAAAGTAAAGCATGGAAATCATAAAATTACAGGTTTCACACGGCGCGTCAGGCCGCTTTCCGCCTTGACACGTTCCGTCGATTTTGCTAAAATGGCATGGATAAATTTTTACTGAAACCAGAGGTACAGGAGCATGAACATTCTCGTGACCGGCGGCGCCGGTTATATCGGATCTCACACGGTCCTCGAGCTGCTTGCTGCGGGGCACACGGCGGTGGTCGTGGACAACCTTGCCAACGCCTCGGAGGAGGCGCTCCGCCGCGTGGCGGAGCTGGCGGGGGTGGAGCACATCCCCTTCTATCCCGTCGACCTGCGCGACCGCGAGGGCCTTTCCCGCGTGTTTGCCCAGAACGGTCCCTTTGACTGCTGCATCCACTTCGCCGGACTCAAGGCGGTGGGGGAGAGCGTCGTGAAGCCCTGGGAGTACTATGAAAACAACATCGGCGGCACGCTGACCCTGCTCGACGTGATGCGCAGCCACGGCTGCAAGAGCATCATCTTCTCATCCTCCGCCACGGTCTACGGCGACCCCGCCGTTGTCCCGCTCACGGAGGACTGCCCCAAGGGTCAGTGCACCAACCCCTACGGCTGGACGAAGTCCATGCTCGAGCAAATCATGACCGACCTCCACACCGCCGACGTGAAGACCGGCGCGGAGAACCCGTGGAACGTGGTTCTGCTGCGCTACTTCAACCCCATCGGCGCGCATCCCTCGGGCTGCATCGGCGAAGACCCGAACGGCATCCCGAACAACCTCATGCCCTACATCACGCAGGTCGCCGTGGGCAAGCTCGACCACCTCAACGTCTTCGGCAACGACTATGACACGCCGGACGGCACGGGCGTGCGCGACTACATCCATGTTGTCGACCTGGCGCGCGG